>NZ_JADZGH010000183.1:942-19694 GCF_015865005.1 Rhodococcus sp. CX | reverse complement strand
GGTGGCCCTGCACTGAGTCACCAGATTCTGCAGTGTCCCATGCTCGATGATCGGATGACTACGCACTCGAGTCAGATGCTCAACGGTGAGGGCGTGTGGGATCGCACGTCCAACCGCACGGGATGGACCGCGCTGCTGGGGGAATCTGTCGGCGGTCCGGATGTGTCGCCGTATGCGGCCCCGGCGCGAGCCCAGGCGCTGTCCGGCCTTCCCGCGACGTACCTCGAGGTCGGTGGAGTCGAGGTGTTCCGTGACGAAGTGATTCAGTACGGAACGCGTCTGGCACAGTCGGGTGTTCCAGTGGAAATGCACATCTGGCCAGGAGGATGCCATGGATTCGATGGTCTCGTTCCCCAAGCAGCGCTTTCGCGATCCGCCAATCAGACCAGGGAGAGCTATCTGCATCGGATCCTTGACTGAAGCGAGATCCGTGATGCCGGAAGAACTTCTGCGATGAGTCACCAGATGCCAAGCTTGCGGCCGTCCGCAAGCTTGGCATCTTCCATCAGCAAATGGGGTGGTGGCAAGCCGCGTACTGGCCGGGGCGAACTTCACGCATGACGGGTTCTTCGACCGCGCAGATTTCGAGCGCCATCGGGCACCGCGTCCGAAACCGGCATCCCTCCGGCGGCCGCAGGGGCGACGGGATGTCGCCCTGCAATGCAGGCCCGGCGAAGCCCTTGTCCGGGTCGGCCAACGGAACCGAATCAAGTAGTGCCCTCGTATACGGATGCGCCGGGCGGTCGTAAACCTCTACAGAGTCGCCGAACTCACACACCTTGCCGAGATACATCACCAGCACGTTGTCGCTCACGGTACGCACAACGCCCAGGTCGTGAGCGATGAACACGATCGTCAGGTCGAACTCTCTCTTCAGTTCCTCGAGAAGGTTCAGGATCTGCGCTTGCACCGAGACATCCAACGCTGAGACCGGTTCGTCACAGATGAGAAGCTGTGGATTCAACGCCAGAGCGCGCCCGATTGCCAGTCGCTGCGCCTGGCCGCCAGACAGTTGACGAGGCACCATGTCTGCGAACCGCTCTCCGGGAAGCCCGACCTGGTCCAGCACGGTCTGGGCCGCAATCTTCTGTTCTTCCGCACTCGACCCGCCGATCGCGAGCCCCTCGACCACGATCTCCTTCACCGCTCGACGCGGGTTCAGCGACGCCACCGGGTCCTGGAAGATCATCTGCATCTCACGGCGCAGTTGACGCATTCGTCTCTCCGGGACCGCCTCGATCCACTCGTCGCCATAGCGAATCCGACCACCGGCTATGGGGTCGAGGCGGAGAACCGCCCGCCCGGTCGTCGACTTGCCGCACCCGGACTCCCCGACGATTCCGAGCGTCTCACCCTTGCGGATATCGAAGCTGATACCCCCGACTGCCTTGAACGATCCACCCTTCGTGCTGTACTCGACTTCGAGATCCTGCACGCTCAGGAGCGTGTCGTCTCCGCGCAAGTGCGCGGTTCCGCTACCGGCCAACGAGCTCACCTCCAAGAGTTGGTTCTGTTTCCACGGACGCGGGATCGACACAGGCAACGGCGTGGTCTGATCCGATCGCAATCATGGCCGGGCCGGGGTCCGTGCATGCAGCGTCGGCAAATGCACAGCGCGGCGCGAAGCGGCAACCCTCGGGCGGGTCCGTCGGCGAGGGCAGCGAGCCGGGAATCACGTTCAATGGCGCATGTCGCTCGTGGTCGATCTGGGGGGTGGCGCCGAGCAATGCATGCGTGTACCGATGCCGCGGAGAGGTGAAAACCTCACGAGACGAGCCGATCTCGGCCAGTTTGCCGGCATACATCACCGCGACGCGGTCCATCCGACCCGCGACCACGGCCAGGTCGTGGCTGATCAGCATCAGCGCCATCCCCCGCTCCACCTGCACCTTGCGGAGCAAGTCGAGGATCTGCCGCTGAATCGTCACGTCGAGTGCGGTCGTAGGTTCGTCGGCAATGAGGAGATCGGGCTCACACGCCAACGCGATCGCGATCATCACACGCTGGCGCATTCCGCCAGAAAGCTCATGCGGATAGTTGCGCAGCCTCCGTTCCGGGTCGGGAACGCCTACCTCCGCGAGGAGATCCAGCGCACGATGCCTAGCCTCGGAGCGGGAGACCCCGAGATGCCGCCGCATCCCTTCGGTCAATTGCCGATCCACCCGGACAACCGGGTTCAGCGATCGACCCGGGTCCTGGAACACCATCGCAATCTGCTTGCCCCACACCTCTTCGCGCTGCTTCTGTGTCAGCGAAAGAAGATCCCGACCCTGAAAGTGGACCTGCCCCGTCTGCACTGCATGCGCGGGCATCAGACCCATGATCGCTCGGGCCATCACCGACTTTCCCGAGCCCGACTCCCCTACGATGCCGAGCGCTTCGGACGGTGCCATCTGGAAGGACACGTCGTCGACTGCACGCACCACACCGCGCGGTGAGGCTATGTACGAATGCAAGCTGCGTACATCGAGGAGTGAATCACTCATCGTCTCTGGCCTTTCTACTGCGGAACCTCGCAACGTGCACCGTGATTTCCTGTCGCTCTCGGGTCCGGCCACCTAGTCCTGGATCCAGAGTTCCTCGGGCAGTACCGATCCCATCCCGTACTGTTCGATTCCCCCCACGTCCTCGTGAGCGATCACCGCGGGCGCCGCACGGGTATAGAAGACAACCGGGTTCAGTTCGGCCAGGCGCTGCTGCACTATGCCATATGCGGCCGCTCGCTCGGCATCAGTCTGCGCGGTGCGACCCAGATCGAGGGCCTCGTCGAGCGTCGAGTCATTGACACCACTGCGGTTTCCATTGGACGAACTGTGGAATCCGAACCACAGCCTCGGCTCGGGATCGCCGAAGACGACAGTGCTCGAAATGACGTCGTAGTCCTTCTGGCCGAGAATTCGACCCGCCTGGGCAAGGTCGATGGTCCGAACGTTCAC
The DNA here is from genome assembly GCF_015865005.1 of Rhodococcus sp. CX. Taxonomy (NCBI): domain Bacteria; kingdom Bacillati; phylum Actinomycetota; class Actinomycetes; order Mycobacteriales; family Nocardiaceae; genus Rhodococcus; species Rhodococcus sp. CX. The sequence continues at coordinate 16,758 of NZ_JADZGH010000183.1, read as the reverse complement.
CTTGACGTTGTCGAACACGCTCAACTGAGTCTGGACGGCCTCACCGAGCGAACGTCCGTTGGGATACAGGGAGAGCGTGAATTCAAGTGGCCTGCCCTCGTCGGCGAGTTCGTCGAGAAGACGCTGCGCTTCGTCGCGATCACGATGCGCCAGAGGTATATCCGTGTGGAACGGGGACGTCTCGTCGAACAGATGCACTGGGACCTTGGCCGTGCCCTCATAGACCGCGGTGTTGAGCATGTCGAGATCCAGCGCGCTGGACAGGGCCTTTCGCGCCCGGGGGTCGTCGAAGGGCGCCTTGGTGTTGTTGAGCACCAAGGCGGTGCCGCCCCCGAGTTGCACTACGGAACTCTGCAACCCGGTGTTCATAGCCTTGTCCACGTTCTGCCAGGTCCCCTCGAGCGCGAGGTCCGCTGCACCGGTGAGAAGGGTGGTGTAGCGCTGGTCCGCATCGGGGATCGCGCGGATCTCCAGCCTGTCGAGGTAGGGGCGGGGGGCGTCGTAGTAATTATCGTTGCGCACGAGCCGGATGACGTCCTGCCGTGACCAGCTGTCGAGTGTGTAGGGCCCTGCTCCGATCGGCGCGGAATCCTTCTGCGCCTGATCGGCGGCCAGGGTAGCGGGCGATGCAATCCAGTTCAGCGAGGTCTGAACTATCGCATAGGCGAACTTCGGGACCGGCTCGACCAGGTTCACTCGCAGCGTCCGGTCGTCGACGACCTCGGTGCTGTCGATCATCCGCGCCTGCGGAACATCCGGTGACGCGATTGCCGGATCCTTCACATGCTCCCAGGCGTTCTGCACCGAGGCCGCAGTGAAGGAGCTGCCGTCAGAGAATCGGAGTCCATCACGGAGGACGAGTGTGAAGGTCTTGCCGCCATCGACAGAGGAGAAGTCCTCTGCCATCTTGTACTCGATCGCACCTGTCTCGATGTTGTCGACTATCAGCGTGCCATAGAGGGCGTTTCCGAGGAGCGGCGAGTTCGCGAAGGAATTCGCGAGCACAGCGGGGTCCAGGCTGCGTGGCTCTGCGAGTTCGATCATGCGCCCGGTCCCGCCGAACACGGGGTCGCCGGTCGGCCCCTCAACCGCGAACGAACCCTCCGTGCGGCCGACACTGCATGCGCTGGATGCGAGCACCGCCACGACACCCGTTGCGGCGAGCACGTGCCGCGCGAACGCCCCGGTCGAGAGTGTCCGAGATCCGAACACGATCAGTCCTGCATGGTGCGGTCGAACCGGGCCCGGAGGTGATCTCCGACCTGGTTGAGCGAGAAGACCGTGAGGAAGATGACGAGCGCGGGAACGAACACCATGTGAGGCGCCGAGGCGATCGCCGACTTGCCATCGTTGATCATTCCACCCCAGCTCGGCTGCGGTGACGGGATTCCCATGCCGAGGAAGCTGAGAGAGCCCTCGGCGACGATCAGGGCGGCGATCACGATCGGGAAGAAGGCGCCCAGCGACGGCACCAGGTTCGGAAGGATCTCCTTGCCGAGGATGCGGCCGCTCCCGGCACCCAGATTCTTCGCAGCCCGGACGAACTCGCGCGAGGACCATGAGATGGTGGACGCCCTCGCCAGTCGGAGGAACGACGGAATGGTGACCAGTGTGAGGCCGATGAGGATGGTCGTGACGCTCGGCGTCAGCACCGAGGCAAGCGCCAGCAGGAGGATCAGCGGAGGGAATGCGAGCATCGCATCCGCAACGAGCGAGAGGAACCAGTCGGTGCGGCCCCGGAAGTAGCCTGCGAGCATCCCCAGACTCGCACCTACCGCCAGCCCCGTGACGCCGGCCACGACACCCACCACCAGCGACACCCTGGCGCCATGGATGCATCGAGACAGGATGGACCGTCCGTAGCTGTCAGTACCGAGCAACAAGTCGAGCGACCCGAACTGCGGTGTCATTCGTGACCCTCCGACCGGGACGCTGTAGTCCGAGATCGGGAGCAGATTCGCGGCCATCGCGAGCAGGATGACAGCACCGAGCCAGAAATAGCACAGACCGACGACAATCGACCTCTTCTTCCGCGGCGGCGCGATGTCCGGTTTCACCGCCCGCGTCTCGACGACGGGAGGCCACACCTTCGGACTGGTGATTGTCATGCGGTAACTGCCTTCCGAACCCGCGGATCGAGGAATCCGTAGCTGATGTCGACCAGCATGTTGACGACGACATAGACCAGTGCGACGAAGACGACGATTCCCTGGACCATGATCACGTCACGGAGTGTGATCGACGAGGAGATCAGTTGCCCCAATCCGGGCAGACCGAAGAGGATCTCGACGACCACGGTGCCGCCGATCAGGCGACCGAGGCTGATTCCCGCCAACGTGATCAGCGAGAACGATGACGGTCGCAGCGCATGCCGGAACAACACGTAGGCGCGCGACATCCCCTTGGCCCGAGCCGCCGAGACGAAGTCTTCGCGCAGCGTGCTGACCAGATCCGTCCGAAGCAACCGCTGGAACGTGGCCACCTCTACCAATGCGATGGCCATCGCAGGCAGGAAGGCGTGCTGCAGGTTCTCCCAGAGTCCCTCGCTGATGCGAGACCAGCCGGAAACCGGGAACCACCCGAGCTGCAGCCCCAAGAAGTAGATGAGGATCGGACCGGCGATGAATGCCGGAACGGCCAGCAACCCCGACGACACGGCACTGATGACGCGATCGACGGCGGTGCCCTGCGTGGCGGCCGCGAGCACACCCAGCACGATGGCCGCGCCGAGTCCCAGGAGCAGCCCGAGAACCGCCAGCTCGATCGTGACGGGAAGGCGATCCAGGATGGCCTGGGTGACGTCCTGACCGGTCAGCGGGGACGACCCCAGGTCCCCGTGCAGCGCGGCTCCCAGCCAGTCCAGATACTGACGCCACAGGGGTTGGTCGAGCCCGAGCTCGGCGTTCATCGCGGCAACGGACTCGGGCGTCGCGTTCTCACCGAGAACAACATCGGCGACCGAGCCGGGTGCGAGACTGAGCAGTCCCACCGCAGCAATGGTCACGAGGAGCAGCACAAGCAGGCTTCGCCCGAGTCGATTGGTGAGCATGCGCGCCATGGTCATGTTCTCGACCCTTTCCGTTCGCGCGACAAAGTAATGACATCCAGAGTCGACTCAACCCAGAGGGGCCTGACGCCCTCTGGACAGCTGTTACCAGCAAGTTTCCGGTACGGAGTCGCCGCCAGCGGCGACGCACACGCGGCTCGGGTCAGCGGCGGGCGACAGCGCTCCGCCCGAGGACGGCGCGCTCGAAGGCCGGCTGCGGACCTTCACCCGCTTTGTGCGCGACGTGCATGTACATCTACCGCCCTTCTCACATTCACCATCCAACCATGACTTAGGTCACCAGAAAGATAGACCACACGGTCGAAACAATGCAACAGGAGGCCCCGGATCGGCGGGCGCCGGACACGCCGCCATCCACGCACCGTTGCAATGATCTCGAAACATTCTGCAAATCAACATGTTTCAGAACTCAGGGCAGTCAAGTACCCTGCCGCAACAGGTTCGGCGGGGGCGATCGGACAATCTCGGACCGTCAGGTCCGAACCGACCGGACCACACTGCGGGCGATCACATTGCGCTGAATCTCATTCGTGCCCTCGCCGATCTCCAATACCTTCGCGTCGGCATAGAAGCGGGAGATCTTGGACTCACGCACGTAGCCGTATCCGCCGTGGATCTGGACACTCGCACTGGCTGCGCGGTTGGCAACCTCGGAGGCGTACAGCTTCGCCATCGCGGCTTCCTTGCCGAAGGGCCGGTCATTGTCCGCCAACCAGGCCGCCCTGTACACCAGGCTCCGAGCAGCGTCGACCTCGGTCGCCATGTCGGCCAGCTTGTGCTGAACCGCCTGGAAGTCCGCGAGCCTGCGCCCGAACTGCTCCCTCTGCGTCGCGTGTACGGCAGCCAGGTCGAGGGCTTCCTGAGCGAGCGACAGCGCGAGCGCCGCGACGCTGATGCGGCCGCCGTCGAGCACGTCGAGGAACTGCCGGAGCCCGTTCCCCTCCTCGCCGATCAGGTTGTCGGCGGGGATCCAGCAGTTGTCGAAGATCAGTTCCCGAGTATCCATTCCGTGCCAGCCCAGCTTCCGCAGCGGACGGCCGACCGTGTACCCGTCAGTTCCCGTGGGGATGTAGAAAGTACCGAAACGCTTGGATCCGTCGGCGTTCGTCCCGGTCGCGGCGAGAATGGTTACGCCTAGGCTGACCTCGGTTCCGGCGTTGGTGATGAACATCTTCGCGCCGTTGATCAGCCAGCCGTCGGCGTCCTGCCGCGCCGTCGTCCGGATTCCTGCCGCGTCGGATCCGGCAGTGGGCTCGGTCAACCCGAACGCCCCGATCTTCTTGCCCGAGGCCAGCGGCACAAGCCACTTCTTCTTCTGCTCCTCCGTGCCGAATGCGGCGAGCGGAAGCGAAGCGATAGTCGAGTGGGCGTTCCACGCGGCCGCGAACGATTGATCGGCAGCACCGATCGCCTCCATTGCCGCAACGTAGGAGACATAGCCGACGTCGGTGCCTCCGTACTCCTGCGAAATGAGCAGCCCGGTGAGGTCGAGTTCGCCCATCTTCAGGAACACATCGGATGGGAAACGCTCTTCCTCTGACCAGGTTTCGGCGAAAGGCTCGATCTCCTTCGCGGCAAAGTCGCGGCAGAGCTTCTGAAGTTCGATCGCCTCGACGGGCAGATCTAGATCCATGTCGGGTCCGTCCCGTGAATTGGCCGCCGACGGCGACCCTTGTTTTGTAGAACATTCGGTATAATATTGAGAGACCCGCGCCACAGTCAAGAGTCGACTCCCTTGCGCGATCCTCCCCTCCGATCGGCGACGACACCATGACACTTGTTGAATCAAATTTTGCTGCAGCAGATTTCGGTACTTCTGAATCCATGACCGAGATGTACAGGCGGATGCTAACGATCCGACGCTTCGAAGAGCAGGCATCGCGGCTCTATCGCGAAACTCGGATCCCCGGCTTCCTGCACCTGTCCATCGGGCAGGAGGCTACCGCCGTCGGCGCCTGCTGGCCACTCGACGAACGCGACGTCGTCACCTCCACCCATCGCGGGCACGGACACTGCATCGCAAAGGGACTCGACATCGACGGGATGTTCGCGGAGCTGATGGGGAAGGAGACCGGCACCTGCAAGGGACGCGGGGGCTCGATGCACATCGCAGATCCCCGGAAAGGGATCTTCGGCGCGAACGGCATTGTCGGCGCCGGCCTACCGATCGCGGTGGGTGCGGGCACTGCAGCCCAACTGCGGGCCTCGGGCGGTGTGGTCGTCGCGTTCTTCGGCGACGGCGCCGTCGCCCAGGGCGTGTTCCACGAGTCGGTCAATCTTGCCGCAGTGTGGGACCTACCGGTGATCTTCTTCTGCGAGAACAACGGATACTCCGAATTCTCGGCGGCAGCCGATCAGCATCGCGCGACGCTCCGAGAGCGAGCCGCCGGGTACGGCGTCGAGTTCCGCGAGGTGGACGGCAACGACGTCGTGCAGGTCGCTCGCCTGCAGAGCGAACTCGTCCACCGAATCCGCACCGGTGGCGGCCCGGTGATCGTCGAAGCCACCACCTACCGATGGCACGGCCACTATGAGGGCGACCCGGAGACCTATCGGACCGCGGAGGAACTCGAGAAGTGGAAGCAGCGCGATCCCCTGATCGTCCTGGGTGACACAATGCGACGAACAGGGATGGAGCGCGAGATCGCGGCGATCGAGGCCGAGGTCGAGCGCGCCATCGAGCAGGCGGTCGCTACGGCATTGGACGCACCCTACCCTCCGGTCCACACTGCGGCGGAACATGTTTCGACCCCACGTGCCTTCATCCCCGAACCCCCGGCACCCATCGAGGGTGCCACCAAGGTCATGCATGCGATCACCGACGCGCTGACCTACGAACTCGAGACCGACCCGACGGTCTTCCTCGCGGGTATCGACGTGGGCAAGGGCGGCAACGTCTACGGCCTGACCCGCGGGCTCGCCGACAGGTTCCCCGGCCGGGTTCGTGACACCCCTATCTCCGAGAGCGCGATCATGGGCACCGCGGTCGGCGCGGCCATGGCAGGTTTCAAGCCGGTCGTCGAGCTGATGTACTTCGACTTCATCGGAGTGTGCCTCGACCAGTTGATGAACCAGGCCGCAAAGATGCGCTTCATGACCGGCGGTGCCGTGTCGATGCCGCTCGTCGTCCGGACCCAGTTCGGTGCCGGAAAGTCGTCCGGCAGCCAGCACTCGCAGAGCCTCGAAGCCCTGCTTGCCCACATCCCGGGCCTGACCGTCGTCATGCCGTCGACCCCGGCAGACACCTACGGCCTGTTGCGGGCGGCCATCGAGGACCCCAACCCGGTGATCTTCATCGAGAACCGGCTCCTCTACGGCAAGAAGGGCCCCACCCCGCCGCCGGAGCACATCGTTCCTCTCGGCAAAGCCGTCGTGCGACGCCCGGGACGTGATGTCACCGTCGTCTCGTACTCGAAGATGATGTACGACTGTCTGGCCGTCGCCGATCGACTCGCCGTCGAGGGCATCGACGTCGAGGTCATCGACCTTCGAACCATCAGCCCCCTCGACTTCGACACGGTGCTCGACTCGCTCCGCAAGACCAGTCGTCTGGTCGTCGTGCATCAGGCCGTCGGCGAGTTCGGCGTCGGAGCGGAGCTCGCCGCCCGCGCGGTGAAGGAAGGGTTCTGGTATCTCGACGCCCCCGTCATCCGCGTGACCGCAGATGCGACGCCCGCCCCGTACACGCCGCCCCTCGAGCAGCACTGGCTGCCCGACGAGGCGCGCATCGAAGCGGCGATTCGCGAATCTCTCGACGCCCACCCCTGACGAATCCGAAGCGACACCGAATCGTTCGTCACGAACCAGGACAGGAGTTCTCAGTGAGCGCAAGACTCGAAGGCAAGACCGCCGTCGTCACCGGAGCAGGAGGTGCACTTGGGTCGGCGGTCAGCACCCACTTCGCGACCGAGGGTGTCAGATCCCTCGTGCTCGCCGACGTGAACCTCGACGCGGTCACGGTCGTCGCCGAGAAGCTGCGGGCGGCGGGCATCGAGGTCGCCACCGAACAGCTCGACGTCACCGACGGCGACGCGTTCGACGCGTTGATCCGCGATGCGGCAGAGCGATTCGGCACTGTCGACACCCTGGTGAACACCGCGGGAATCGTGTCGCCGAACGCACGAATCCACAACCTGTCCACCGCGGATTGGGAACGGTCGATGACGGTCAACCTCACCGGGACGTTCCATGGCATCCGCGCGGTGGCCCGCGCCCTGCGGAAGACGTCGCCCGTATCGATCGTGAACATCGCTTCGGTGAGTGGCCTGACCGCGTGGGCCTACGCCGCGCCCTACTGCGCATCGAAGGCCGGCGTGATCCACCTGACCCGCGTTGCCGCTCTCGAGTACGCGGAGGAGGGCATTCGCGTCAACGCCGTTTGCCCCGGCACCTTCCCCACCGCACTGCACGACACCCTGCCTGCCGAGGCCCTGAAGTCGATCGAGTCCCGGCACCCGCTCGGTCTCGGCGCGCCGGCCGACATCACCGGCGCGGTCACCTTCCTTGCGAGTGACGAATCCCGCTGGGTGACCGGGCACGCACTCGCCGTCGACGGCGGGTACTCGCTCCCCTGAGCGACACACAGCTGATCACGCATCCTGACCAGCCCCGACTGGCAGGTACCGACCGGATAGAGGCCACCACCATGTTCAACTTCGCCGCCGTTCTCGAGCAGAATTCCCACCGGTTCGGCGACAGGATCGCCATTTCCGAGAGTGACCGCGAGCTGACCTACCGCGACCTGCAGATGCGGGTACAGTCCGCCTCGGCGGCCCTGCGCGACCTCGGCGTCGCGCCCGGCGACATCGTCGCGGTGCTGTTGTACAACAGGGTCGAGTTCGTGGAGACGATGTTGGCAGCAAACAGGATCGGCGCCGCAGTCCTGCCGCTGAACTACCGCCTGTCCCCCGCCGAGTGGCAGTACATCCTCGGGCACTCGGACGCCGGTGTCATCGTCACCGAGAGCGAGTTCGTTCCCGCTGTCGACGCGCTGTCCACCGCGATCCCGGCCCTCCGCCGCAAGGTGACGCTGGACCGCGCGATGGACGCCACCTGGGTCGAGTACGAGGCGCTCGTCGAAGCGGCAGCAGGACGGACGACGCAGTTGGTCGACGTCGCGCCCGGTGCGCTGCAGCGGTTGATGTACACCTCCGGCACGACGTCTCGTCCCAAGGGCGTGATCATCTCGCACGAGAACCTCATCTGGAAGAACCTCGCGCACATCCTGGAGTTCTCGCTCACCTCCGATGACAACACCCTGATCTGCGGACCGCTCTATCACGTCGGCGGTATGGATCTGCCAGGGCTGGCAACCTTCCACGTGGGTGGCCGTCTGAGTCTGATTCGCAAGTTCGACGCAGCGGGTGTCGTGGACGCGATCGAGACGCTGCGTCCGACGAACATCTGGCTGGCGCCCTCGATGATGAACGCGATCCTTCAACTGCCCGACATCACCGATCGCGACACCTCGTCGATCCGGTTCATCACCGGTGGCGGCGAGAAGATGCCGATCCCGTTGCTGGACCGCATCTCCGAGGCCTTCCCCGGCGCCTGGTTCGCCGATGCCTACGGGCTGACCGAGACCGTGTCGGGCGACACCGTCAACGACGCCGAACACATGCGGTCGAAGGTGGGCTCGGTGGGCCGGCCGGTGGCCCACGTCCAGATCGCGATCGTCGACGAGGAGGGGGCGCCGGTCGCACCGGGGGAACTCGGCGAGATCGTCGTTCGCGGTCCCAAGGTGATGGCGGGCTACTGGCGTGACGAGGACGCGACGAACCGGGCCATCCGGAACGGCTGGTTCCACACCGGCGACATCGGCCGCCTCGACGAGGACGGGTACCTCTACATCGAGGACCGGAAGAAGGACATGATCGTCTCCGGCGGCGAGAACATCGCCACCCCGGAGGTCGAGCGAGTGCTCTACGAGCACCCCGACGTCATCGAAGCCGCGGTCGTGGGTATGCCTCACGAACGGTGGGGCGAGGTGCCGCGGGCGTTCGTAGTCCTGCGGGCCGGTACGAGCACCGACTCCGACACCATCAAGGAGTTCTGCCGAACCCGGCTGGCGAAGTACAAGGTGCCCGCGGAGATCCACTGCATCGAGTCCCTTCCGCGAACCCCTTCGGGAAAGGTCCTCAAACGGGTCCTGCGGGACAGCCCCGCCTGAGCGCGAGAGGACGGAACGGAGAAGGAATGGGCAATATGAACACCGACATTGCGGGCCGACGGGTGGTGATCACCGGGGCCGGTCGCGGCCTCGGCAGGGTACTCGCATCCGCGTTCGATTCAGCCGGAGCACGACTCGGCCTGGTGGCCCGATCGGAGCAGGCGTTGACGAAGGTCGCGCATTCGCTCGACGGCGATCCCCTGGTGTGTGCGGGTGATGTGCGCGCCGACGGGTTCAACGAGTCCGTGGCCGATCAGATGGTCGAGCGTTTCGGTGGTGTCGACGTGTGGATCTGCAACGCGGGCGTGTCACCGGAGGTGTCCACGGTGGAACAGACCGACCCCTCGGTGTGGCGCGACATCGTTGACGTCAATCTCACCGGCACCTTCCTGGGTGCGCGCGCAGCGGCCAACATCATGAAGCCGGGCGGACGGATCATCGTGACGGGTTCCGTCGTCGGTGTCCGTCCCCGAGGGGGACTCGCGGCATATGCTGCCTCCAAGAGCGGCTCCCACGCCCTCGTCGAGGCCCTGGCACAGGAACTCGGTCCGCGGGCGATCACAGTGAACTCCGTGGCGCTGGGATGGTTCGACACCGGCCTCGGCGCTCACTGGCACAAGAACTCGGAACGTGAGAACGACATCGCCAGGCACACCGCGCTCGGCCGCTGGGGCACGCCCGACGACCTTCCAGGCATCTACCTGTTCCTCGCATCCGATGCGTCCGCATACGTCACCGGATCCACGATCCGGGTAGACGGAGGCTACAGCCTGATGTGACGCGCCGCCCGAGCGTCGAGCGCGGCACTGATCACCCGACGCTCGGGCGGCCCCAGAACTCAGCGCGGTGGACATCGCGATTCCGACCTCCACCGCGCCGGATTCATGGAAACCGACGAGCCGCGACCGGTCAGACGGTCGCCACGGGAGTGAGGGGGCTGCCCTGTGTCCCCGGGAGGTACAGCGGCGGCGCGGTCAGCAGGAACCTGCTTCGGTTATGTTCGCGGAGCCACTTCGCCAGATCGTGGAGATACCACAGCTCACCGAGGGGCACGCCCAGCTTGAACAGGCACAGGTTGTGGATCGGCAACAGCGAATGCGGAGTGTCACTGTCAGGTGGCCAACCTTCGACGGCGTAGTTGTCCGCGATGAGAGCCGAGATCTGCGAATCCGTGATCCACTGCAGCAGATCATCATCCGTCGCGTCGAGGTACGGGTACATCGCCTTGATCCGGTCCGGATCGGGGTTCTTCCCCCACTCGAGGACCTGGGTAGCGAATCCCGTGTGCAGCAACAGCATGTCTCCGGGCTCGACGACAACGTTGTCGGCCTTCATGATGTCCTGCAGGGTCTTCAGGTCGACCGGCTGCCAATCCGAGTTCAGATGGTGCGCGATGTCGACGAGCACACCACGCCCCTGGACGCCGTGCGCGGCCATGTGCTCGAGGCCGAGATGGCGGGCGAAGCTCGTGCTGCCACTTCCGTCTCCCTTGGCGTCCTCCTGAGGTCCCACGATGTCCGTACCCGAACGGAAACCGTTGTAGTACACGGCCTCCGAGACGCCGTCCCCGTCGGCATCGAACAGGGCGCCCTGGTGAGCGAGCGAATCCCACTGCGTCGAGTACTGCAACCACATGGTCACCACGTCGTCGGACCAGACGTCGATGAAGTTCGGGTTGATCGTGTCACGAGCAACAACGTTGTAGAAGGTGTCCTGGTTGTGCTGCAGATCCTCGGTCGGCCGCAGAATGGGTGGATACCGGCGCTGATTCATCGCCGATCCGCCGGGGTAGTCGAGCGGAAGGCTCAGACTGAAGCTGATCCCGTGCTCGACCTCACGCACGCCCTCGAGGACTTTCTCCGGGGTGAGCAGGTTGATGCGACCCAGCTCGTCGTCCTCTCCCCAGTCTCCCCAGGTGGATCCGGGAGGTCGATGCGTCCACCGCTTCGTCACGGTTACTCCTCGTTTCGTCGAGTATCGACATGAAGTTGGTCGGGAAATTGTATAAATAGTCGACCGATCAGTCAATGAAATTGCGACGCTCACAAGCAACCCGCGACCGACGAATAGTGATGCAAATCAGCGGAACTGACCCCCGAATCCCAGTGCGATCAATGAAGCCCTGCTACCTGCACGCCGCAGAACTCGACAATCGACCCCGCATCGCGGCCGCCGCTTCCCGACCCCCGTGGCGGATGACAGGCGAGCTTCGACGCCACTTCTCCCCACACTCGAACGACGATATGGTAAGAATGGTCGGTTGATTAAAGTTACTGTCCGGTCAGTACTACAAAGAGGACCGGCGGGCCGACGTCAACGTGGGGCGTATGCGCCACTAGAGGTAGACCGAACAACGGAGATGGGCTGCGACGTCATGGCAAGACCACCAGGGCATGGCCCCGCCTATGAAGTGAAGCGCCAGGAGATCATCGACATCGCGGCTACCCTGTTCGCAAAGAAGGGGTACGCCGGCACCGGCATCGCCGAGCTCAGCGAGGCTACCAAGACGGCACGTGGGGCGTTGTACTACTACATCGGCTCCAAGGAGAACCTTCTGGTCGAGATCCAGAACCGAGTGATGGACCCACTCCTGACCGCCGCCCGACGTATTGTCGATCTCGATGTCGACCCTGTGTTGAAGCTCCGTATGGTATCACAGGCGTTGCTGGAGAACATCCTCGCGCGTCTCGATCACGTCTGGGTCTACGAACACGACTACAAGAGTCTGCGAGGAGCGAACCGCTCGCGCCTCCTTGGGCAGCGGCGAGAATTCGAGGACATCATCGAGCAAATCCTCCTTGCTGCCATGGATGACGGCTCATTTCGGAAGCTCGACCCGCGCCTGGCCACGCTTCAGTTTCTCAACATGCACAACCACACGTATCAGTGGATCAAGCCCGGCGGCGAGTGGGACGCGGAAACGCTCTCCAGGGAGTACTGTTTGACCCTTATTTCCGGATTCCGGAGTGAGAGCTTTCAGATCGATGGCCTCGATGATCGCATGCGCGACTACCTGGGCCGAAGGAAGACCTCGGCACCCGAGTCGTCCTCCCGCCCTCGCAAGCGCCGTAAGCCGTAGGCGTAGGCCGGTGGTGCGCCGAATCCGATTCGGCGCACCACCTCATACTCCCACGTCCCTACGCCAAAAGTTCAGGTGGAGTGAACCGTTCGCCATACCTGGCGGCGAGTTCGTGTGCACGGGCCACGAAGCGGGCAACACCGCCCTCGTAGGCTGTGATGAACTGACCGGCGCCACCGGCCCAGGGCGGATAACCGACACCCATGATCGAACCCACATTCGCCTCAGCGGTGGACGCGACAACACCCTCTTCGAGACACCGGGCCGCTTCGATGGCCACGATGAACAGCAGACGGTCGATCAGGTCACGGGCAGGCGCCCTCGCGATCCCGGACACGCGGATTCCGTCCGCACCGGACCGCCCAGTGCCATCGTCGCCGACCGCCACCCGAGAACCCGCCATCGACAGCGGCGCAAGAGAATATCCAGCCTGCTTCCCGGCATTCGTGACGGCAGTCCGAGCGGTACCTTCGGCGAGCATGGCTGCCGCCTCGGCGTGATAGGCGCCGGCGAGACGCGCGACATACAACCCGGGCGAGTCGGTGACCACGATCGGCATACGACGAATGGCCAGGGCATAGTCGAATGCCCGAGCCAACGCCTCGTCGGACGTCTTCTCGCCGCGGACAACCTCCACTAGCGGCACCTCGCCGACCTGCTCGGGGAAGTGCAGGCACACCAGATCCTCGTGCACGCGATCTGTGACGGGGACGGTCGCGGTCGTCGACCACAGCAGCGCAGTACGCTCAGCCACGCCCTCGGTCCCGTGGAATACCCAGGGCTCGAGTTCAGCTGTGTCGGGCCGGGTCTCGACGACGAGGTCGACTCCGGCGAGATCGGCAGTATCGTTGGTCGGCGTGATCCTGGCGAGCAGGGCGTTCGATCGCACCTTCGTGGTTACTCCATCCGAAAGTGCCTTTGTTTCAACACCTTCCGCGTGGCTCTTGCATGTCCGCGCCGCGTCGAGCATGGCGTCCATGAGAACCACCTCGTAACCCGCTTTGGCGGACTGATACGCGAGTTCCGCACCGAGCGCACCCGCACCCCGCACTCCGACCTTCGCCATCCGCGTCAGGGCGACACCCGTGGGTCGTGAGTGTCCGGCCCTGATCGTCTGCTGGTCGAAGAACGACGCCTGCATCATGTTCTTCGCGATCTGACCGGTAACGAGCGACACGAAGGCGCGGGCCTCGATGTTCATCGCGCTGTCGAAGTCGACCTGCAATCCCTCGACTGCGGCAGCCACGATCGCGTGGTGAGCAGGTATGGGAGCGCCCCTGAAGCTCGTTCTCAGGTCCTCCGGTAGCACCAGGTCGGTGGCGTTCCCCGACAACTCGGAGCCTCCTCCTGGAATCCTGTAGCCCGCCCGGTCCCAGGGCTGTACACCGCCGTCGGGATTCTCCCTGATCCACGCCTTCGCCGCGGGCACCAGCGCGTCGACGGAATCGACGACCTGGTCGACGAGGCCTACCTCCTTCGCATCCCACGGCCCTCGCGACACCCCGGGAACGAGCACGCACAGGACCGCGGTCTGCAGGCCGAGCAGCCGCACGCTGCGCACCAATCCACCCCCACCGGGAAGCAGTCCGAGCGTGGATTCCGGGAAGCCGATCTTGACGCCCGGGACCTCGGCAACGATGCGGCGATGCGTCGCCAACGCGATCTCCAGTCCACCACCGAGAACAGCACCGTTGATGGCGGAGACCACCGGCTTGCCGATGGTCTCGAGCCGGCGCAGCATCGTCCGGAAGAGCTCGATGTTCGCGTGGACCTCGTCGGCCTGGTCGGGCCCGATCGTGATGGTGCGCCGAAGGTCGCCGCCGGCGAAGAAGGTCTTCTTGGCGGAGGTGAGCACGACACCGGTGACCGTGTCACGCTCCGCGTACAGTCGGTCGACAGTCGCGACGAACGATCGTTTACACAGATCGTTCATCGTGTTGGCGCTCTGGTTCGGATCGTCCATGGTGAGCACGACGATGCCGTCATCATCCTGTTCCCAGCCGATCATGTTGTCCGCGGTCACCGGGGTACGTCCCCACGTTTGTTCGCGCGACGAGGCACCACCGCGGTCATCACTTCGGCGTCTTCCGGAAATCCCAGCTCACGATCTTGCTCGGCGTCACCCTCAACCATCCGTGACGACCGTCCGCAGTGAACGACTCGCTGCCAGTGTACTTTCGCGCGAACCGCAGTTCCGGGTCGGCCAGCCGGCTGTCCTCGGACGACCCCCGCGGAACCTCGCCAACGCTCTCCGCGTGCCCACTGATCTCCACGCCGCGCAACTCCGCGAACCCGTGCCCGGCGTCGATGACGATCGACACTCGCGAGTCACGGGTAATGTCCTTCCACCGCTGGCTTCGGACGATCGAGTTGAGCCACAGGTGAGAGCCGTCCCAGACGAACCACAGCGGTGCGACGTGCGGCGTCCCGTCACCGTCCACCGTGGCGACGCGGCAGACGCGCTCCTCGGCGAGGAACACGTCGACCTCCTCGGGCGTCATTGCGATTGCCCTACCGCGGCGCTGCTGCTTGACTTCTGTCATTTCGGAGCCTCGATTCTCTCAGCGCCCGCGCCATTGCGGAGCGCGCCGTTCGAAGAAGGCGGCGATGCCTTCTGCCATGTCGTCCGATGCCTTGACCGCGGTGATCGCGCGGGCCGTTGCCTTCCACCCTCGCTCGTCGGCTTCCTCGTACTGAGAGGCGATCGCGGCCAGGGTCTGCCGCACGGCAACCGGGGCGGACCGGCAGATCTCGTCGGCGAGAACCTGGGCACGACGAAGGGCGTCACCCGGTTCGGTGACATGGCTGACGAGCCCGAGCTGGAACGCACGCTCCGCGGTGAGCCCCTCCTGCGTGATGAGAAGCTGCTTGGCCACGTGGATCGGCAGCGCCCGGATTGCACGGAACAATGCACCCGACGTCGCGACGACTCCGCGTTGCGTCTCGGGGAGCGCGAACCGCGCCGTGGTGGACGCGACGATGAGATCGCACGCAAGGGCGATCTCGAAGCCACCACCCAGCGCCGGGCCCTCGACCGCCGCGATCAGCGGTTTCACCCTGCGCCGCCGAATGATTCCATACTCGCCGCCGCGTTCGGTGCGGGCCTGCGCGCCGTCCTTGAGATCCGATCCGGCGCAGAACACCGAATCACCGCCGGTGATCACACCGACCCAGATGTCTTCGTCGTCGTCGAGTCGGTCAAGCGCGGCACTGATCCCCACCGCCATCTCCGGATCGATCGCGTTGCGCTTCTTCTCACGGTCCAAGGTGATGACGAGAACCTTGCCGCACAGATCCTGCCGGACGGGCATTCCCACTCCTTCGTAAGCGCTAGATGTGTACAACGAAGAGATGGACCGTTGATCCGGCTGGGTGCAGCCTGTCGGATCAACCATCCCATCTCGTTCTATTCGGATGTGCCGCTTACACCGACGTACTCGTCGGATCGGCCACGGAGCAACCAGCGCTCGCCCGACAGCTCGAACCGATCGTGGTATCGGG
>NZ_JADZGH010000183.1:0-932 GCF_015865005.1 Rhodococcus sp. CX | reverse complement strand
TCCATTCCGTGAGCACCGTATTGGCGACTACGTGACGCTGCGGCGTGGCCGGGTCCGGTCGCCATCCAGGTTGTGAGAAGGCCGCCCGGATGGCGTCGGCGCCCTCGATCGTCGGGAAGCCGGGTATCTCCACGACACCGTCGGGCCAGTACAGCGCGACCATGTCCTCGACCCGACCGTCGTCCTGCGCCTGGGCATGCGCGGCGATCACCGCACTAACAGCCGCGTAGACCTCAGCGAATGTCGCCATCGACAGCTCCCTACTTGACAACGATCGGCGTGACCGGTGAACCGGCAGAGTTGGTCACCTTCAGGCCGGGGGCACAGAAGAAGAACTCCCACACCCCGTCTGCCTCGCAGTCTTCGGCCAATTCCTCGAGGTTGAACATCTCGCCGAGCGTGAGGCCCATATCGCGGATGACGACCTGGTGAAACGGGATGGTGGCGCCGGGGACCGGGCTCGGCCACACCTCGCCCGAGTGGTTGTCGATGGCCAGCGCCGCGACCTCACGGTCGTACAGCCACTGGCACGTGTCCAGGCCCGGGCCCGGAGCGTTGCCGAGGAAGTGCTCACGGTCGCCCTCGAGGAACCACTTGTACGAACCGGTACGCAGCAGCACCACATCACCGGATTCGACGCGGACTCCCTGACGCTCCTCGGCAGCGCGAAGATCCGCCTCGGTGATCTCGTACGAGTCCTCGAGCCGATCAACGCCCTTCAGCCGGGCGATATCGAGCAGCACCCCTCGCGAGATCAGCCGGTCGACCGCCTTGTGGAAGGAATTGCGGGAAGCGCCCATGAAGTTGTTGACGGCACCGGCCGGCACATCGTTGTAGAACTTTCCGCCGTAACCCACATGCGCCAGTCCATCCCACTGCGTCGCGGACTGCGAACGAATCCGTTGCACGTCATGACACTGCTGCCGTCGGAC
>NZ_JADZGH010000003.1:0-1018 GCF_015865005.1 Rhodococcus sp. CX | reverse complement strand
CGGCGCAAGCGGGCCGAACGTGCCCTGACCTCGGTTGTTGCGACCTGCTATCTACTCGGGGTCTCGACCCGGCGGATGGAGAAACTCGTCGATACCCTCGGGATCACCTCGCTGTCGAAGTCGCAGGTCTCAGTGATGGCGAAAGACCTCGACACCCAGGTCGAGGCCTTCCGGAACCGACCCCTCGATGCGGGCCCGTACACGTTCGTCGCCGCCGACGCCCTGGTCCTCAAGGTCCGCGAGAACGGACGGGTGGTGAACGTGCACGCCCTGGTCGCGGTCGGGGTCAACGCCGACGGCTACCGCGAGATCCTGGGGCTGGACGTCACCTCCGCCGAGGACGGCGCCGGCTGGCTGACCTTCTTCCGTGGGTTGGTCGCCCGCGGGCTGACCGGGGTGAAACTGGTGACCTCCGATGCCCACGCCGGCCTCGTCGCGGCAATCGGCGCGACTCTGCCCGGTGCCTCCTGGCAGCGGTGCCGTACCCACTACTCGACGAACCTGATGGCGGTGACCCCGAAGTCGTCGTGGCCCTGGGTGAAGACACTGCTGCACTCCGTGTACGACCAGCCCGACGCGGATTCCGTTCACGCACAATATGATCGGATCATCGATGCGCTCACCGAGAAGTTGCCGAAGGTGGCCGATCACCTCGACGCTGCACGGTCGGATCTGTTGGCGTTCACCGCGTTCCCGAAGCAGATCTGGAAACAGATCTGGAGCAACAATCCGCAGGAGCGCCTCAACAAGGAGATCCGCCGCCGGACCGACGTGGTGGGGATCTTCCCGGACCGGACTGCGCTGATCCGACTGGTCGGGGCGGTGCTGGCCGAACAGCACGATGAGTGGATCGAAGGCCGCCGCTACCTCGGCCTCGACGTGCTGGCTCGCTCCCGCACCGACAAGCCCGCCGACAGTGTCACCGAGGAGACCGAGGAGGTGACACCGGCCTTGACTGCCTGAGCCACCCACGAGGAATCACGCGACGACGTCGTACACCACCTCACGGGACTTGACC
>NZ_JADZGH010000182.1:57875-62118 GCF_015865005.1 Rhodococcus sp. CX | reverse complement strand
GGCGGGGCTCGAACCCGCGACCAATGGATTATGAGTCATACGAAATCCGCTTGTATGCGGTAGGAATGAATAAGCAGTATTTACAGGCACTTTCGACGTTCTGTTGCCTACGTGAGCGATCGAGGGATACGGTGGGAACCCGGTAACCGGTGGGAAACCGGTCGGACTACCCACCGAATACCGAACCCCAGAAAATCAGAACGGCCCCGCCGGTGCTGCGAACACCGAGCGGGGCCTCGATTCACAACGGAGACACCCGTCATGAACCGTTCTTTCATCGTACGGCGCGCTGTGTGCGCCCTCGCCGGCATCCTCGGCTTCGCCCTCATCTACGGACTGCCCATGCTCGGCTTGAGCCTCGCAGTCGAACATGGCCTGTATGTCACAAGCGCCGCGACCGTCGTGCCGTTCCTCCGGTTGGACGGGGCAGAACGTGCCCGCATCCTCGAGTACTACCGCGGCACCGACGGTGCACAGCTCGCGCTCGTGGAGATCGGCGGCGACACCGAGTACGGCGATGACCTCGGCCCGCTGCGACTCGCCGTCACCGTTGACCGGCTCGACATTCGCCCCCGAATCCCGCTTGCGGATTCGTGAGCTTCGCCACTCGAAAGCCGATCAGCAAGGCGGATTCTGCGACCGCTACGCCTAGTCACATACGTGGCCTACAGGTGACTACGGATGACAACCGAGGACAACGGCGATCGACCTAGAACACGAATATCGCCGTCCTGTCACATATTTGGTGCGTACCAGTGTCGGGGAGCATCGACTACCGTCCGTATCCACCGAGAACCGCAACGATCCCAACCCAACGCCGGAGGAATCTCAGATGACCACCCAAACCGCCCTGCTCAACACCGCCCAGGCCGCCGCGTACACCGGCTTTGCCCTCCACACCATGCGGGTCTGGCGCAGCCGGGGAATCGGCCCCGACTACGTGAAACTCGGCCGTGCCGTCCGCTACCGAATCAGCGACCTCGACGCCTGGATCACCGCCGGCCACACCAAGCCCACAGCCGCTTAACTCAAGGACAACCGGGCGAGGAAACAGCGCATAGCGAAGGGCACGCCCACTGCCCGCCAGCAGCTTCGGGCGTGCCCCTCGAAAGCCATGCAACCAACCCACAACGAAAGGTTGCCGTGCGTTCATCACCGGCCATAAAGGCCACCCCGAACGATAGCAGCACACCCCCACTACACGCAGTACCGCTTGACCCTCATGCAGACGAGCGATACCGCGCGCTTATCGACCCCGCACCCGCACTACTCGCAGCCATGATGGGCGGACGATGCACACTCTCAAGCATCAGCGCCATTGCCCCACTACTCCGGCAGGACGACCCCGAAAACCCTTGGGACGGTGTGATCCTCCGATACGTCGTCGCCGCAACCCGTGACGGTTCCCTCGCCGACCCCGCCCTCATCGACAGCCGGATGCGAAGCGCCGGCGAATACAGCAAGCCCGGACAGCACGCACTCGCTTACCGACTGACCAGCGCCGCAGCACCGCGCGTAAACCACGACCGTGTAGGCCCTCTCGCCGTCGCACTCGTCGAACAATCGCTACGCCGCAGAATCGCCCAGTTCGGTAGTGCAATCACCGAAGCCGCCGACACGATGAGCGACCACGACCTCCGGCACCTCATCGAGAGAGAACGCGCCGAGGTAACCGCCCACTACACCCGACTCGACGACCTGCGAAAGGCGGCAAAGACCGCATGACAGCCGCAACCATCACCACCGCCGCCGACGTCGCCCGCATCATGGCCTCACACCGAAACGAGACGACCGGCACCACACCCGTCCAGCACGACGACGTACCCGGATTCTGGAACCGCCGAGAAGTCCTCGCGCATATCCTCGAGTTCGCCCGCGCACGCCGCGCCGGGCCGTGGGCCGTGCTCGCCGTCGTCCTCGCCCGGGCCGTTGCCTCCGTCGAACCGAACGTGATGCTCCCGCCCATCATCGGCGGGCCCGTGAGCCTCAACCTGTTCGCTGCGCTCGTCGGCCCATCCGGTGGCGGAAAGGGTGCCGCAGAGGGCGCCGCCCGCAACGCAGTACGGTTCGCCGACCACACCGGTACCGACAACGACGCTGAGACGTTCACGCTCGGATCAGGGGAAGGGCTCGCCCGCACCTACCGGCCGAACGGGAACGGTTCCGACGCGACAAACGAAGACCGCTCGCAGTGGCGAAGCCGAGCACTGTTCACCGTCGCCGAGGTTGACACCCTCGCCGCGCTCGGAAGCCGCACCGGCGCAACACTGCTACCCGAACTCCGCAAGCTCTACAGCGGCGAGACAATCGGGTTCCAGAACGCCAGCAAGGTCACTCGCTGCGTCATCCCCGCCCACGAGTATCGAGCGTGCCTCATCGTCGGTGTGCAACCAGCCAAGGCGGCCCCACTGATCCACGACGCTGACGGTGGCACCCCCCAACGGTTCGTATGGCTCCCCGTCGACGACCCCGACGCCCCCGACACCGCACCGACAGAACCACCCACGCTCGACGTCAAGGCACCGAAGTGGGGCAGCGAACCCGTGCACCTGGAAGTGCCCGACGTCGCCCGAAACTCAATCGACGCGCACCGCCTCGCAGTACTTCGGGGCGAACCCGTCGACCCGCTCGACGGTCACCGGATGCTCTCACGGCTCAAAGTCGCCGCTGCGCTGTCCATCCTCGATGGTCGCTCAATCGTCAACGCAGAGGACTGGGACCTCGCTGGCGTCATCATGGCGAAGTCCGATCGCACCCGCGCCGGCATCGAGCACACCCTCACCGAGCACACGCGGCGCAGCAACCGTGCACGCGCCGAGATGGACGGTGAGCGTGCCGTGATCGTCGACGACGTGAAAGCAGCCGGAGAGTACGCGCGGGTACGGAAGCAGGTTCTCGCCCGACTCGGCCGCCGCCCCGAAGGTGTCCCGCGCGGCGAGTTGGGCCGAGCCATCAAAGCCGAGTTGCGGGTACACGTCGACGACGTCCTCGACGACCTCGTGAGTGAAGGTGTAGCGACCACTCAGCCGATGCCGCGGAGTGTTCTCTACATCCTCAGCAGCTAACCGGAGTGTGTACCGTGTACTCGGTACACACTGCCAAAAATAGGCTTTGAGCTGCGGTTATGTAGCGTGTACCGAAGTACACGGTACACACTCACGTAGCGAGACACCCCCGGTCCGTGGCGCCTGGGGGTGTCTCCCCGTGACCGGTCAAGCACCAAACGCGCGCGATCCCAACAGGACACCGTGGGGCTTATACCACCCATCCGACAGTCGGTCAAATCCGGTCATGTATACTCGACCACCGAGTGCACGCGCACTCGGTGAGCCCGCCCAGCTCCCCCGCTCACTCCGCCGGCCGCAGTCTGCCCCGTCGGCCCCTCGATTGGATCCCATGTCCGAGGCACCCCCGAACCTGCCCGAAGCCATCGCACCAACCGTCGCACGCCTCGCCCGCGCCGGCATGAGTCGCAACGCCATCAGTCGCGCGCTACGTGTCGCGCACGGCACCGTAACCACCGCAGCGAACCTTGCCGGCGTCGAGTTCGACCGAAGCATCACCGCGGCTGCAACGAAAGCGCGCGCCGAAGACCTGAAAGCGCGGCGCCAGAAGCTATCCGAGCAGTTCCTCGCCCTCGCCGAGAACATCAACGCCGCCACCGACCCCACCGCCGAGGACGCTCGCGACCTCCGCGAACGACTCATCGCGGCCGGTATTGCCACCGACAAGCATCTGCGCCTGGACGAGCACGACACCTCCGGCGCGTACATGTCCGCGGTCGATCACTTCATGGCCGCCATGCTTGGCGACCAAACCGCCGAGGATGAAGAGATCGACCAGGCCGCGATCTACGCCGAACTCAACGCAGCCCGGCCCGCGACTGCCGACCCCGTCGACCCCCATCCCCTTGAGGAGCCCCAACCGTGACCGTAACTCCCCACCCGAGCACCGTCGAATCGGTGCGCCAACTTGACCCGAAATCTGCTGCGGCAGAAGCAAATGCGTACATTGATATTCTGCCGGACGTTACGTCGATCCTCGCCGCTACCGCCGCCGGCGAACACATGCTGGCCCACAACCACGCGCAACTCCTCTGGGGCTTCCTCACGGCAAGAACCGCCGCGATCCGCGCCGCACACCCAGGACTCGACTACGAGGACGCCGCGTGACCGCCGACAACTACCGGCCCGCCCCGGCCGCCGAGGTGCTGTTCCGCCGGCGCGTAACGCACGACACGCCC
>NZ_JADZGH010000182.1:54158-57735 GCF_015865005.1 Rhodococcus sp. CX | reverse complement strand
CGAGCTGCGCCGAGACATCGCGCTAAAGCTCGCCCACGACATCGCCGACGCCCTCTCCGAAGGAACCAAACCGTGACGCTCACCGACACCCACACCCCTGCACAGGCCGCCGACCGTCGCCGCATGACCAGCAGCATCATGCAGATCGTCGGCGAGCGCGTTCACTACCTGAACCTCGCGCACGAGGTCGCCGGCATCGAGAACCCCATGCACGAGTCCCCGACCACCGACCAGTTGCGCGAGATGCTGGACGCCGCGCCCGCCTACATGGACCAGGTCCGCGCCGAGAAGGCCGACCGGGAGCGCGTACCCGTCGTGTCCGCAGCCGACGAGCTGGCCGCCCTCGAGGACGCGATCCGCGACGGCCTCGACGTCTCCCCCGCCGAGCTGGCCGCCGCGCAGGCGAAGGCACAGGCTGAGGCCCACGGCGCCGAGCTGGCCGCCGCTGGTCTCAAGGCACGCGAGAAGGCCGCCCGCGAACTCGCGAAGTCGCAGACGGCCGCCCTCGACGAGGTACGCAAGAACCCGCCGACCATGACCAACGTCGACGAGCAGGTAACCGCCGCGGTCGCCGCCCTCGACGCGCTGCAGGCCGCGGTCGCCGACTACAGAACCCAGGTGCAGGCCGCCGCCGACACGATGACCGCCGGCGGCGTGATTACCCACACGGGCCTCGGTTCACCCACGGGGGTGGACAGCTACGTCGGTCACGGGTTCGTGCAGGTCGACGGCGTGATCTACGCGGCCGCCGACCGCCTCGCCGAGGTTCGCCGCCGCCTCGCTAGTCACCCGCTCATCCGAGCCCGCTAGGCCCCGGAGGGGGCGCGTACGTATTAGTTCGTGCGCGTCCCCATCCGCTCGCTCAGGTGGAACAGTGGCATCCTCGTAAGATCTGCCCTGGTTGAGTTGCGGGCGGGGCATCGCACCCACCGCGACTACTGCACAACCTTCCCTGAAGCGAACAACTCGACGAGGGTCGAAGCAACCATGACCGCGGTCTCCGCTTCCTCCTGAGAAACGGGCGGAGCAGTGGCATCCCCACCGTGGCGGTCATGCTGCCCCACCCACAGCATCCGCATCATCCCGAGCAGCACATCATGCGTCCGAGAGTCCTGGTGCTCGCGAGTGTGCGGCAGCCTGAACCTCCCCGAATCCCGAATCTGCGCGATCATCGTTCCCAAGGTCGCGCCGGCGTGATTTGCGCTCACAACCGGCTTAGCGGCATCCTCGACTGCTTTCACGGCGAGGCTGTATGCCTTCGACGGGTCCGGGTTCACCCCGTAGGCGCACGAGAATGCCTCAGCGAGGCGCTGGCCCGCATGTCCACGGTTCGCGGTCACATGTTTAACGAAGTCCTCGGTACCCTCCGCGACGCGCTTCACCAATCCGGGCTTGCCCTGACGCATTCCAACTGTCCATGCCGACCCGGACTCGAGCAGCAAGGCGCCGAGTTCAGCACTGTCGGGATCCGGAGCTTTGGAGGTGGCGAGCAGGTAATCGACGAGTACCCATTCCCGGTTCCTTTGCTCGAAAGTCCTGAGGAGAGATTCTGCATAAACGACTGGCTTACCCGAAATATGGCCGATTGGTGTGCGCAAGTCTCGTTCCAACCTACGAAGACGATCCTTGGCCAGCATGTCGAAAGCTCCAATGGAGCGCTCGGAGATCACTTCCGCGATCCACAAAAGCAAAGACGGCTTGAGCCACGGAGTCACTTCGCCGTAAAGGGCAGCGTAGTCCTGCCCGTCGTCGGCATCGAGGGGCTGCCACGTTTCAGTCATGCCACGGATTATGCCGAATTATGGTGGCGCAGGTGGTACCTGGACACCGAGGCAACGTGGTCTCTACCGCAACTGAAGATCGGTCTCTCTTGCTCGTCATAAGAGGGAGTTATGACGAACAGGACCGCCCGATCGCCCCGTCGATGGCGTCATTGGTCACCCCGCCGACGGTAGCGCGTCTACGGGCGATAGGGCGCGCCGTGAAATGGCCGGAGACGGCTGATGCCACGTCCCGGGCATCCGAGGTTGCCCCCAGATTCAAACCCGTTTACAGTTCCCACCACTATTGAGTGGAAGGAACACCATGCCCCGCCATCCCCTGCCGCCCGGCGGTCACGGCAACATCAGCCGCGTCCCGATCCACCGCCGCCGCATCGCGTCCGGCAAGTACCAAGACGTCGCGCTCGTCCGAGGTGCCGACGGGCAGCACTATGCGCGCGAGGACACCGACCACACCGAACCGCTCCCTGTCACCAGTTGGCGGGCAAGTTGCCGCGTGCGCGACCACGACGGGCACACCCGCAAGGTCGAAGCGGCCGGACCGTCCGGCGCGGCCGCCGAACGTGCGCTACAGCGAGCACTCGCCAATCGGCATCCGACCACCGGCGGGAAGATCACCCCGGATACGCGCGTCACCGACCTGTGGACCGCCTACAGGCAACAGTGCATCGACGACGGCAAGGCAGCCCGCACCCTCGACGCCTACGACGAGGCCGCGGTACGGATCAACGCAGGACTGGGTGGACTCCGCATCCGCGAAACCGGCACGCAGCGACTCGACCAGTTCCTCGACGAGATCGCAACGCACAACGGCCCCGCAGTCGCCAAACGCTGCCGCTCGGTCCTCTCCGGGATGTTCCGACTCGCCGCACGGTACGGCGCAATCCAACACAACCCGGTCCGGGAAGTCCGGCCGGTCAAAGCAACCCGCACCGAACGGACGTTCCTCACCGCGGCAGATGTCCGCACGATCGTCGGCGGTATGCGCTCGAGCACCACACCCCTACCGCCGGCACCCGGGGCGAAGCGGCAAACCTCCCGGATCACCGTCAGCGAGTACGCCCGCGAAGCGGATATCGCCGATCCCATCCTGTTCCTTGCCTGCACTGGCGCCCGGATCGGTGAAGCACTCGCCCTCCGCTGGCAGGACGTCGACCTCGACGCCGGCACTGTCACGATCACCGGGCACGTCGTGACCGCGAAGGGGCAACCGCTCGCTCGCGTCGACGGTGCCAAGTCCGAGAGTGGCGTCCGGACGCTGCATATCCCTCCCATTGCTGTCGACATGTTGCGAACACGCCTCGAGTCGCCGATGTCGGCACTGTCCGTCTACGTGTTCCCGTCGAGCACCGGGAACGTCCGCGATCCCAATTCGTTCCGCAAGCCGTGGCGTCGCGTGGCCTCTGCGCTCGGATACGAAGGTCTGGGAACCCATGCGTTCCGTAAGGCTGTGGCAACCGAGATCGACGCGGCCGGACTGTCGTCTCGGGTGGCCGCTGATGTGCTCGGTCACGCGCAGGTGTCGATGACCACCGATGCGTACTTCGCCCGGAACCGGGCGCACGCGATGGTTGCGGGCGTGATCCAGGACATGCTCACGGGCAGCGCCGGGCAGGACACCGACGAGAATTAGGTGGGAAAGCGGTGGAATGCCGGACCCATATCGAAACGAACCGAGCGGGAAAGCTCCCCTACCAGGCAAAAGAGTGGGGCGGGCGGGGCTCGAACCCGCGACCAATGGATTATGAGTTCGTTCAGAACCCCACGCACACACTGCGACTTCCTGTCAAATATCC
>NZ_JADZGH010000182.1:48640-54079 GCF_015865005.1 Rhodococcus sp. CX | reverse complement strand
TGTGACCAAACGCGTCCACGACATCGACGCATACGCCACCATCACGATCGCCGCCCTGGCGTTCGGACTGTCCTACACCAAACTCGCCGACCTCGCCCTACGCGCCGGCTACGACCCGTACGCCGCACACGCATGGCCACTCATCGTCGACGGCCTGACCATCGTCGCCACCCGCGGCGTCCTCCGCCTCACAGCAAACCGGTCCTACGCGTGGGCACTCCTCGCCGCCGGCACCACCGTCTCCGTCATTGCCGCCGTCGCCAACCACCTCATCCCGCCAGGCCCGCTACCTCCGGTATTCGCGGCTGCAGTGTCGGTGGTGCCACCACTGTGCCTTCTGGTGGCACCCCACCTCGCGGTGCTGCTCGCGCGAGATGCCCGGGAGCAGCTCGAGGACTCCCCCACCATCGACATCGAACCCGAAACGGCCACGGCACATGCCACCCCCAAGGACCGTCGGGCCCATGCGCTCGAGCTCCTCGCCACCGGCATGTCGCTACGTGCAGTCGCCCGCGAGATTGGGGTGAGCGACACCTCGGTGAGGAAGTGGCGCGACGCCGAAGCGGCCGCCGCATGAGAGCCGGCGTGTTCACGGTGTTTGCTGATCTACACCCTTACCCTTGAGCGGGTCGGAACATCGGATTGCATCGATTGCGAGGAACGAGAGTTGAGCATTGCACCCCTCTATCAGCTGTTCCACATTCAGGATGCCAACTGCCCGAAGTGCGGAAAGCATTCCGAGCTGTGCAGGATGGAACCAGACGACGGGTCCGGTCACCTCTTTCGTGTCTGCCATGGATGCGCTGACGGTCTGGTGACGGTTACGCGCGTAACACCAGCAACAGATGACGAGATGATCCGGGCATGATTCGTCTTCGCCCGCTGGTGATCGCGCCCGCCCTACTCCTACTGTCCGCGTGCGGCGGCGAATCCGAAACGGCAGACAACAGCACCCAAGTCTGTACCGACTTCTCCACCGCTCAGTCCGAAATCTCCGATGGCATTCGCGCCGGGTGGGGAGGAGCGAAGGCCGACTGGTACGCGCAGATGGACAACCTTGTCGAGCAGATCGACGCTGCCGGACTGACCTCGACGAACCCTGACATCAAGGATCGGATAGGCCAGGTCGTTCAATCCTTTCCGGACGATCCGCTGGATCTGGGGTTGAGCAAATCAGCTGCGAGTGACTTCAACTCCACATCGGAGGCTGTCGCCCGGGCATGCTCTGTCGCCGGCACGGAAATCGAGATCGACGAACTTCCGGTCCTTCCTGTAATGCGCCCGTAGTCATCCCCTAAACGCCAGAATGCCCTGCTCCTCCGAAGAGGAGCAGGGCATTCTGCTGCACGGTAGGGTTCGGCGTGCCGGTCGACGGGGCATGAGTCTGGGAAGCACCAGCCCTTGCCCGCCCTCACGTGGATATGCAGAACCAATCCGGCTTGGGATAACGAGGACGGCGCAAGTCCACCCGGCAGAAGTTCACTGGCCTTCACCGGATGTACGCAGCAAGGCCACTTCTTCGCGGGCAGATTTGGGCCTTCTATCCGCTGACGCGACCGGCGTACTCGACGATCGTCCCTTCGAACCGGTAGACAAGGCGGCCGACGATGTCGGTGTCCGGCTGGCGGTCGACAAGTTCGAGGCCGGCATCACTCCACTGTCCACCCCGTTCGGCGAGCACGTCTGCCCACTGCCGTCTCGCACACTGTTCGACCTTCCGGTACGAGTCGTCGCGATGTGCCGAAACCATGACAGTGACGGTCTCGATCTTGTTGAGCACGCGCATAAAGTAACCGCCCCGCTCCTTCCCCTTTCCTGCCGGGGTTGCCGAGGTCCACACCACCGGAACGATCATGCTCACCGACGGCGAGGGCAGACAACCGGGACCCCCAGATCGAGCGCAGGCCACATCTCTTCCGGTAACAGGTTTCCTGCCGGAACGGTTCTCTTGTGATTGAATCCACCGGTCGCCCCCATCCCCTGTGAGGCGATACGGACCCCGTCGGCACCCCTCGCTTCAGCCGACGGGGTCCCTTCAACTCGATAGATCTACCAGTGATCGAGCCGAGTGGGCCGAGTAACACATTGCAGCCAAACCAGACATTCGGGTTTCTGGCGGGATGAGCCGAAAGACTCCGAAGCAGCGGCGCCCCGACGAACCCCTGTTCGGTGACACGAACTCACGGCGCGGCGACCTGGCGATCGCCACCCTACTCGGGACCACGATCATCCCGGTTGCCCTGTTCCTCCTGGCCGAATAACGCCTCCAACCCCTTCGGGGGCGTTCGCCTTCGGCGCACCAGCCAACTGCGGAATTCTGTCGCATCGACACCGCACCAACACTCACAAGGTAGCCGTGACCTGGGGTAACACTGTAATAAACTTACCGTCACGAACGAAATGCGACTTGGTCAAACCTCGCAGAATGGAAGTCGCATGAACCCACCCGCCGGCTGGCATCCCGATCCGCACGACACGAACATCGTCCGCTGGTGGGACGGTCAACAGTGGACCCAGCACACCCAGCCTAAGGCCGGCGCGCTGGCCCCTCAGCCCGCGCCTTCGGCTGCGACAACTCCCCCGACGCCGCCCAAGAAAAAGTGGCCTGCGGTCGTCGGCGTTTGCGCCGCGGCCGTGGTCGGCCTGACGATTCTCGGATCGATCGGCGGCACGGAGGACGAGACAGAGACACAGGCCTCCGCGACATCATCGACAACGGCCAAGCCCACCACGACAGCTCCGGCGCCGGTTACAACGGCGAGATCGCCGAAACCGGTCACCACTCCACGCACCACAACCGTGTCGGCGGGAGCCAGCTCGCTGGCACCCGGCAGCGGGTTCTCGAACGAAGACCTGTTTCTCGCCACCCTCAGAAGCAATGACATCCTCATCCCAGACGACCAGCTGATGATCAACCTGGGCAACGCCGTGTGCAGCGACCTCGACAAAGGCACATCATTCAATGCCATCGGGCTCTCCCTGGCGTCAGCAAGCGACGGGATGTACTCGCTGGACGAGATCGGGTACATCATGGGGGCCAGCGTTCCCGCCTTCTGCCCAGAACACCGCGACGCGATCCCCGGGTAACTGACGGATCTCCTATGCCGACAGGCAGTTGCGTCGACCGCGCCCTGCCTCGGTCAAGTGGCGGGGCGCAGTCGCGTAGTGCAGGACGGTTCGGTGCGCCGGTCGACGAGGCGTGAGCATGGCAAGCACCGGCCGATGAACGTGACGCACTGCGTCATCGCGCGCGCCAGCTCCACGAGGCGGGGTTGAGCAACTATGCGATCGCCGACGAGATCGGGCGCTCGGAGGCGACAGTGCGTCGCTGGCTCGCGATGAGTGTCGCGTAAGGTCGCGAGCGAACGCCCCCGGCTCCTACGGGGGCGTTCGTCACATCGCGCCGACGCGAAACAATAACCAAGCTCGGCCAGAATCGCGGGCATGAGCGACTTGCCGCGCGCCATACGGCGTCACGGCCACGTCTTGCGAATGCCGTTCGCACCAATCGCGTACAGAGCCGGGCCACCACGATCGATCGCACGGTGAATGTGCCGTTGGGCCTGGTGGATGCGTGTGACCATATCCTTGATCAGAAGCTGCTGATTGTCGAGGTAAAACAGGACCGCCTCATAGCGCTCAACGGGCTCGCGTTCGACATCACGACCACGGATCCGACTGTCCTTGCAAAGCGGAACCCAACCTCGGGCGAGGCCGTATTCAGTCCACTCCTCGTCAGGCACGTCCTGCGCGTCGCGCGGGAAGTGATCGGTGATCTGATGGATCACCCAGTCGAGGTCGCGCAACTCGCGGGCGACCGACTTGCCTAGGCCGCGATCGAAGAAGAACTCAGGCAGCACGCAGTGCCACCTGGCAGATCGCCTCCACCTCGTCGCGAGTGAGACCATACTCGTCAGCGACAGTGTCCATCGACTCTCCCGCGGAGAACAGATCGATTACCGCGCGGACCGGTACCTTGGTGCGTTCGACGATCGGCGCGCCCCATCCAAACCGGGGGTCAATGATCACGGTGGCAATATCGGGGAACTGCCGTAGCCGCAGCTGAGTGGCGAATCCGTCATCGCTACCGTCCCAGCTGATGTAACGCAGGTGCTCGTTGATGATCTCGCGCATCGGACGCTGATGATCGCCAGCGCGCACAAGGTCATCATCGGCATGATGGATGAAGATGTCGATACCGTCGGTTGCGATACGTTTGCTGGCGAGCGCGAACGGAGTATCGAACTCACGGCGTACGTCCTCGGCTGCAGCCCGGATCTGACTCTTCTTCAAGTGAAGCTCACGCAGCGACCGGAGTACGTAGGCCTCGACGAGCGCGATGAATGGCACGGAGGCGTGCCCGCGTGGCTGGCCGGAGATCTTGTGAACCAGCGCATGGTCGGTGTCGCCCTCACCGAGCCAGTTGTAGACAGTGGGCTTCGGGATTCGCAGGTACTGCGCTACCTCGGTCGGGGTGAAGAGTGGATCTGAAAAACGATCGACCATCGATGCCCCCTCTCCCTAGGCTGCCACCCTGTCGGGCCCGTACCTCAGTATGGGTCGGGCTTTGTCCGCGCGGGGAGGGTACCGCGCGATTGCGCCGTAACGAAAGTCGGCCACGTCACAGGGTATAGGAACGCAGAAGGCGCCCGCCTTCCTTGTCGGAAAACGGGGCGCATTCGTTTCACCGCAGGCACGTATCCAACGGAAGCGACAACGGCGGCGTAAGCGTAACCCGAAGCTTAACTATTGCTTAATGAAATGATCTGTGCTGCAAGAAACTTGACGGATCCCGCTCACACCGACCCATCTGGCACTGTGATCTAATACGTCCGTCGTCACGACCCCCTGTGTGGCGACACAAGACCCCGCCGGCGACCCCCATTTCCGCCGACGGGGTCATTCTCTTCCGAACCTGCCGAAGGGACGGTTCGCCGCGATACTCTCGGACGCGACGAATGGCCCCCGCATCGCGATGGATGCGGGGGCCTTGTCGTTCGGCAGAGTTGTCGCCGTGGGCCGGTGTATGTGACATCTGCTTGAAACTGTTTCACTCGTATGTCACACCCACGCTCATCCATACCCGATTGGACGAGATCGCGGGGCCAGGCGGTTCCATCCGAAACGGCCGGGATGCCCTGTAGAGCCCTCACAGCATGTGGCGGCATGGGGTGAAAACGGACGCTTCGTTAGGCAAAAGCAATTTCCCGACCCCTCCGCGCTGTGATTGAATCCACACTATCGCCGCCCATCCCCTGCGCGGCGATCCAGGCCCCGTCGGCGCCCCCCCCAATCCGCCGACGGGGCCTGCTTCTATCTCGAGGGTCTACCGCGATCGCGGAGAATCCTGTAATCATTGGACGCGGGTCCAGCACGTTCGAGCACGCAGGGGATGCTCGGAGGTTCTGGACCCTGCCACTGCTTCACCTCATCGGCAGT
>NZ_JADZGH010000182.1:46587-48630 GCF_015865005.1 Rhodococcus sp. CX | reverse complement strand
CGCGCTGTGATTGAATCCACACTATCGCCGCCCATCCCCTGCGCGGCGATGCAGGCCCCGTCGGATCCCACCTTCCCGACGGGGCCTGCTTCTACCTCACGGGTCTACCGCGATCGCGAAAAATCCTGTACTCATTGGACAGGGGTCCAGCACGTTTGAGCACGCAGGGGATGCTCGGAGGTTCTGGACCCTCCCACTACTCCGCCCCATTGGCAGCGCTCCGCCTCATCGGGAGGAAGCGGAGCACCGAATCGGCTACCCCTTGACGCGACGCGTACAGCCCAGTTGCAGCCACCGGAATTCTACGGCGGCGAGGACCTGCCCGAACATGAAAAGGGCGCCCCGCCTCCGGCGTTCTGAGGGGAGGCGGGGCGCAGAGCAGCCGTAGAGACCGATCGGGGGTAGGAATCTACAGCTGCCAGGTGTATCGGACAGAACAGACCGAGCGTTACGGAATCGTCGGGTCGACGTCCTAGTCCCAGTACAGGAAGGTGTTCGTCGCGCCGGCGAGCACGTTGCGCTCGTTCGCGGTCGTCGCCGCGTGATACGCCTCGACCCACACCTGGTCGCCGTCGTGCAGCGTCGTCGGGAACGACAGACCCAGATCCTTCACCGTGCTGAGCCCCGATTGCGTGTTGATGGCAACCTGGCTGCCGTTGACCATCAGACGTGCCCGGCGCTCGACGAAGACCACCCCGGTGTTGAACGTGACGCGGGCGGTGATCGTGGTCGCGCCGGTGCCTTCGGCGATGAGGGCGCCACCGGATTCGACGGTGTCCGGGTAGCTAGACCGCACGGTCCAGCCGGTGACTCGTGTCCACGTGTTGCGGCCCGGGTCCTGGGTGCCGACCTTGTCGACGCCCATCGCCGCGAACGTGACCACCGTGGCGGGTGCGACCGCGGTCGGTGCGACCTCGGCGACCACAGCGCGGGTGTGCACCGGAGTCGGCGGCATGAACGCAGCGGCGGGAATCTCGGCGACGAGGACTCGCGCGAGGACCGGGACGGCCGGGGCCAGCGCCACGGCCGAGACCTCGGCGACCAGGGCGCGGGTGTGCACCGGCGTCGATGGCATGAGCGCGGTGACCGTCGTCTCGGCGGCCAGCGTCCGGGCCAGGACCACCGCCCCTGCGGCGTCGACATCGAGGTCGACCTCGACGACGAGCGACCGGGTGTGGACCACCACGGCCGGGATGCTCGCCTCGACCGCGACCTCGGCGACGAGGTGGCGGGTGAGCTCGTCGCCGAGCACAGGCAGCAACACACCGACCGGAACCTGCGCCGTCAATGCTGCGTACCGGATCGGCCAGGCCGGCAGCAGCGCGGCCGGCGCGGCCTCGACGGTGAGGGTGCGTTCGAGGATCGGCACCACCGTCGCCGGCAACTGTGCGTCGGCCTCGAGATCAACGGTCAATGCTGCGTAGCGGATCGGCCAGGCGGCCACCAACGCATCGACGTCGATCTCGACGATCAGCGCGCGGACAACCACACCGACGATCATCGGCGGGATGCGCCCGACGGGCGCGGTCGTCTCCGGCAGCCGCGGTCGTGGGGACACCACGGTGACCAGCTGCGGGCGTGCCGCGATCGTGACACCGGCGACCGGGCGCAGCGCCACCGTCGAGCCCGCGGCCGGTGCCGGGCCGGTCGACTCCGGCAGCAGCGGCCGTGGCGCGATCGAGGCGCCCACGCTACGTGCCCTGCGGGACCCGCAGCGTCACCGGAACGCGCAGCTTCCCGGCCGTGGTGAACGGCGCGGGACTGTCCAGCGGATGTGACCACTGAAACGTCGAGCCGTTCCAGCACGACAGGTGCGTCACGGTCGTCGAGGCGGGAATGTCGAACTCGAGCTCGGAACCGGCCACGTCACCATCGGACGCTCCCGCGGTCCATGTCAGGGTCTTGCGGGCGTAGGCGCCGCCGGTGACCTCACTGGCACCGGTCGTGCCGGGGTCGGCGGTGTGCGCCGAGAACGTCGCACCCAGGGTGGACAGTTCGACGGCGAGAGATTCGCGAACAGCGGTGCTCATTTTCACGGGGTGT
>NZ_JADZGH010000182.1:43678-46577 GCF_015865005.1 Rhodococcus sp. CX | reverse complement strand
GTGCGTTCGATCTGGCCCTCGTACCAACAGAAGTCGAGGGTGTCGGTGGCCGGTGGTTCGGCCGGATAGTGCGGGTACAGCTGGTAGGTCAGGCCCTCGTCGATCAAGTCGGCATCCTCGGACTGCACCCAGAACTCGATGTAGTCCGCGGTGACCTCGAGCGCGGGCCACGTCGCGATCACGGGGGCGCCGACCTCGGTGCCGTCGGTGATGACGATCTCGGCGGTGGTGTCGTCGGGGAACGGCGGGTCGTTCGGGTGCCGGTTGTAGCGGTGCACGTAATCGGCGCCGCGGGTCAGGATCAGCGGCTCGACGATCGGGGTATATCCGCTCACGACACCCCCTGAATTCGGGGTAGCGACGGTGCGGGCATGTAGCCTCCTGCAAGATGAAACCCCCGCGAGAGCAGGCACTCTCCGGGGGTGTGACCGACTGCTGAGGAGTCGATGCTTCGATGATAGTGACGGGTGCGTTCCTGGCCGACCATGCCGAGAGCCGAGAAAACAAGCTGTACGTCGAGGGCGGAGCTTGGCGATCCGCCGACATCCCGAACACGCGAGTGCCCACCTTGGTTCTTCTGCTGGATTCCGGACCCGACGACTCCGGTACTACCTTCAAGCTTGTCATCGAGATGACATCGCCGGATGGAGCGGATCGAGTGATAGCAGAAGGCGATATGGTCGTGACCGACCGCGCGGCGTTTGGGGTGATTCCGAACTTCCAGTTCCCACTCAACGCGGGATCAGGACGTTACGGATTTCGGTGCAGAATCGACGGAAGGCAAGAGATGCCCGCCGCATTCGGTCTCGACGTGACAGTGGACGAAGACTGGCTTCGCCAGAACCAGTAGTGATCTGAACTTGCCTGACCGCTCCGAAATTCAAGGTCCATCGATTCTTCGTGAAGTCAGGCACCTTCGTCCTCCTTGGCAATCTCGTATCCGGCGAGTTGCAGCGCCAGCGTATGCGACGGATTCGGCGACACGTGTGTGCCCGCCTGCGGACGCACGTCACGACCGAGGACCGCGCCGGTGTCGTCGGCGAGGACCACCACCACCTGGCCCTGCTGCCCGTAGGCGGGTGGGCGGGTGTAGATCACGATGTGGTCGGCGCCCGCCATCGGTGGGTCGATGCGGTACAGACGCGCCGGGCCCGGATGCCCACCAAGGTCCCCGTCGACAAGTGTTGCTGTGCCCATGGGATTCTCCTGTCAGTAGAAACGGGTGGTGACGAAGATGGCGCCGCCGGCACCGTTGCCGCCGTTGCCCGCGAAGCCGATTTCGTAGTGGCCGCCACCGCCACCCGGGGCGCCGGGCCAACCACCGGGGCCCCCATTGCCTCCGTTGCCCGCCCCGTTCTTTCCATTACCGCCCGAACCTGCGGACCCTAGGCCGAGCTGCCCGACGAGGGCCGACACGCCGGGCAGGCCGTGGTCACCGGTCGCCAGAATGTTCGCGATCGGAGCACCGGGCGCGAACGGACCGTCCCCACCCGGCGTGGGCACGCCGTTACCACCGGCGATCGCGAGGGATGCACCGTTGCCTCCGCGAATGTGGAATGTGAAGTCGTGCAGCGGGTCGACGGCCGCGCCGTACGTCTGATTGATAGACGATCCACCGGTAGCGGCGATCAGGTCACCGAAGCTGGACAGGCCACCGTCTGCACCATGCCCGCCGTCCGTCGTGGCGCCGGCGCCGCCCGGGCCGACCGTGCACAGCACCGACGCTGGTACGTCTGCCGCGTCGAACTCCCACACCGCCCAGCCGCCCGAATAGCCACCCAGTCCGCCGCGCCCGTATCCGCCGTTTCCGCCGTTGTTGCCGCGACCTCCACCGGACGCCCCACCGATCACTACAACCCTGATGAACTTCGCGTCTGTGGGCTTGTACCACCAGTCCGTCGAGCTGTAGGTGGCAAGCTGCGCCTGCATGTTCTCCAGGACGATCTGGTCAATCCTGTTGTCGAGCCGCGGCACGTTCGTCTGCAGGCCACGTTCCGTGCCGTACAGACGATCGGCGAGATCATCGAGATTGAACACGCCGCCGGTCGCGCCGTCCATCGCGTCGAGCATGTCGTGGGCGAAGTCGTTGATCCGCTGGATCGCCAGGTTGGCGACCATCCCGAGCAGGCCGCCCTGGTCGTTGACGAAAGCGTCGGCCATCTCCGAAACATCACCCCATCCGGTGTTCGTGCTACCGGGGATGAATCCATCAGGTGAGGTCATTGCACCTCCTCCGAGGCTCGTTTCAGGCCACGAATCTCGTTCAGCGCGTCATCGAGTCGACTCCGCACGATGACGAGCTCCTGTTCGAGGTGGTCGGCGCGCGCCCGTTCCTCGTCACGCTGCGCGAGCAGTTCCTCTCGCTGGGCTTTGATCTCAGCCGACAGTCCATCGACCCGTTCGAGCAGCATCGCCACACGTTCGTCGTTGAGGATCCTCGCAGCGGCCTCGATGCGGACCTGGCGCTGGAATCGTCGTTCGGTCCGGCTCTGCCACCATTCCCAGGCCGGCGCGAGAGTCGCGGCGACCCTACGGCCAGCGAACACGAGGATGAGCACGATCAAGGCACACGCGCCGGCGGCGACGACAGCAGGGTGGGTGGTGGACTCTTCGGGAATGCCGAGTTCATCCACGTGTCACCGCCGGATGAAGGGATCGATGTACTGTTCCCGGATCTCGGTCGCCGCCTGCTGCACGGATTCGACGGGCTGCGTCGTCGCCGCGTATGCGGCGAGTGCGTCGGTGATCACGGCGATACCGTCCGCGGTGATCGTGGCCGGTTTCGGCGAGAGATTCGATACTGCGACACCGCCGGTCGCGATGACAAGGATGCTCGCGATCGCGTTGGCGATGCTCGCGCTCATCCCCTCGTCGATCACTCCGAGGGTGACCAGGATCA
>NZ_JADZGH010000182.1:42851-43588 GCF_015865005.1 Rhodococcus sp. CX | reverse complement strand
CTTCGATGCGGACCTGGCGGGCCGCGATGGTCTGCAGCAGGCCGACCGCCGAGCGGCCCACATCATCCGGAACGTCGGCGTACTCGGGTCGGATGTCGTACCCGTCCCACACCGTCTCGTTCCAGATGTCCGCCCAGATCGCGCCCGGCCACGCACCGTTCGGGTCGCGGGTGGACTCGTTGATGTTCTGCGGCCGGTTGATCGTGCGCAGCAGTCCGGGCGTCGGGTGTAGCTGCGCCACACCCGCGTCGATGAAGGTGGTCACCGGTCCTCCAGTGGGAAGTAGTGCGGCGCCCAAGTCGAGGCACCGTTGGTAGCGGACGGAACGATCGGCGATGCCGTTGTCTCCGCCGTTGATCGCGCGTGTGGCGCCCGCGAGATTGCGGGCGTCGGCAAGGTCGTTCATCGGTCGCTGCGTCGTCCAGTACCAAACAGCACCGAGGAACGCGTACTCGTCGCGCTCGAGGGCTTCCGGTTGGTCGACGAAAAACGTGCGAGTGGGCACATATCCGTGATCACAGGCCCATGCAGACAACGCCGTGTAGTGGTTGCGGCCGGTGACCTGGATGGCGCCACGACCCCGGTACCGGAACCCATCGCCCGGGCCGTTGCCCATACGCCCGTCGTAGGTGAGTTGATCGGCCGTCGGGCCCCACAATTCGCGGAACAGGCGCAACCCCTGAGACTCGTGCCCGAGCTGCGCACACCACATCGCAGCGCGCTCCACCTTCGTGCAC
>NZ_JADZGH010000182.1:40696-42597 GCF_015865005.1 Rhodococcus sp. CX | reverse complement strand
CTGCGATCCACACCCGACGCGGCCCGTCATCCGAATAGCCCATCGCCGACATGTAGTGGTAGACCGTGCCGCCACCGTAGGTCGGGCTGATCGTCGACGGCGCCACCGCATGCGGGTAGTTCCCTCTTGGAGCGACGATGTTCACGACCACGCCGTGCCCGCCGTTGATCGACGCCACCAGGTCTCGCCACAGCCGTTCCTTCTGCTCCCCGGTGGGCGGATCCTGCGGCATCTCGACGACGAAGTACCCGGCGCCCGTGTACTCGTTCAGGACCGTCGCGACCTGGCTGACATGGTCGGTGCCGTCCCGATCGTCCCAGCCGATGTTCCCCTCGAGGGCTTCTGTCTTACTGGCGATGTCCGGCTCGGCGACCTTGATACCGAGACTGTCGAGCACCACCTGAATCGAGGCGGGTCCGCACCAGTAGCCGGTTTCCTGCGGCACGATCGTCCGGTCGTAGGGCAGCTGTTTCGTGGTCACGATTCCGGTTTCTCCTCGAGGAGGTCGGCGCGCACGGAGACCGGGAGATCTGCGAGCTGGGCACGTAGATGCGCGTACGGGTCCGGCCGATGCGGGGCAGGTCGCTTCTTCGACCGCCACTGCCCCGGGTTGTGGGGGTGTATCGGCCCAGACGCCGGCGGGTCGTACCGATCGAGTGACTCTTCGACCGGCCGGAAGCCAAGCCGTTCGATGTGCCGGGCAAGCGAATTCATCTCGTCCGGTTCGAGCGTGGCTACCGGCGACATCTCCCCGTTCGTCGGTGGGTGCATGAACACGTACGCGTACGGATGCATCTCGGGCGGCAATGCCGTCTGCAGTTCTTCGGGTGTCATGACAACCTCCTGGTCTAGGTAGCGCTCGAGTGCTGGCGCAACGTGCCGGACACGGCCTCGAGCGCCCGCAACGCGCGGGTACCGGCAAGTTCTTGGGCCCGGTAGTCGCCGACATTGATCTCCCACGGCTGATCCGGGTTCTCACGACTCCACGACTGCCGCACCGATGCGATGTGCGAAAGCCAGATCTGATCACCGATCTCGAACCCGGCCCGCAGCCCGTCGTCGATGTGCAGGCCCACCCGGTACGGTGCGGCGTCATCGACATCGGCGGCGAAGCTGACATAGCCGCGTGCCTTGTGTAAGCCGACACGAATCGTCTGCAGCCCGGATGGCGACACCGCAACACCGCCGCCGGTCTCGAACCCGCCCTTGTGGGCGAACCGGCCCATTTCCGACTTGCGCGAGTAGTCCACGCCGCGAGCCCACGCGAGAATGACATCTTCGACGGCCTTGTCGAAGATCCCGAGCGTGAGCCACGGCATCCCGATCAGCGTGCCGAGCAACCCCAGCAGGATGTTCGAAATCAGCTTGGCGCCTTGGTTGATCGCATCCGGCGACTTACCGCCGGTCATGATCGTGTGCTCGATCGGCTTGTGGATGACCATCTTCGACTTGAGGCCCCGATGCTGGCCGCGCCGGAAGATCACCCACGGCCCGTTCGGGTCCGTGTTGTCAGGATCGAGATTCGGGTCGGCGATGGTGACGGTGTCGGTGGTGCCGTCCGTACCGAAGATCCGCAGCAGATCCTTGATCGGATCGAGGATCGTCCCGGTGATGCCGGGGATCGTGGCGCGCTGCTTGACGTCGAACACGAACGTCGGCCGATCGAGAATGAAATGCGACGGGCACGGTTGCGGATCGCCCGGCTCCCACAGGTCCGCGGTGAGCTGCAAACCGCCGTCGTCGAGGGTGGGTTTGACCACGTCGAAGAAGTCGTCCATCCGCGACCCGAGTGCCGTCCACGGTCCGATGCCGTCTCGTGCGGCGATATACGGCACCATCACCATCGGCCACTTCGCGTTGTCGAAGTTCGCCTGCCAGTTCGCCGCATCCCAGATGTCGAA
>NZ_JADZGH010000182.1:25553-40686 GCF_015865005.1 Rhodococcus sp. CX | reverse complement strand
CCACCCAGGTTGCTGCTCACGCAGCAGATTCCGGTGGGCGTAGCCCTTGACCACCTTGATCGAGTCGCCCCATTGGAAATCGACCTTGGGCGCCTGCACCGCCAGCGGCGCGAGTGTGTTCGGCCAGCACTGCCAGTGCTTCGCCTCGTCGAGGATGTGCCGGGCCAGCGGCCGCACGATCGAGTTGCCGTGCTCGTCCTCGTCGTACTCGATGTCGTAGACCTTGAAGCACGCCTTCTTCCATGGCGACCGGAACACCAGGAACATGTCCTGGTTGACCCTGCTCCCATCGATCAGCCACTGCGCCAGATCATCCCGCCCGTCGAGCCCGACCGACGCCTCACCGACCTCATTGCAGATCGTCTCCCAGTCTGCGTCGTACTCGCCCTCGACCTCACCGACGAGCTCGAGGTCCCGGTCGTGGATTGTGATCCGGGTGCGTAGCAGCGCGAACGCTTCCTCCTCATGCTCCTGAGCGTCGATCGCCGCAAGATCGGCATCGAGGTCGTAACTCACAAGCGATCACCCCCAAGGCATCTCGTGGTAGCGAGGCATGTGGACACGCAACTCGGCGGGCACCGCCGAGCCCTGCACCTCGACAGGAATTTCCGTCCTCGGTGTGCGGGGCGGGATCTCGTGCAGGAAGCTCACGCCGCGCATCGCCTTCCACACCTCGAACCCGGCGCCAGCGGCGCGGATGGTCTGGAAGTCCTGGCGGGTCTGCACCCGCCAGCCGGTGGTCTGCGGCCGCAACGGCACCATCCGACCCGACAACCCATCCGGGAGGATCCACTTCGTGGCCGGGGTGCCCTCGAACTTCAGCCACAACGGCACATCGGTCGGATTCGAGATCGGCACCGTACCCGTGTGCGACCCGACACCGGGTTCCCACTTGACGACCTTCGTGCCCGAGGTCGGGTACGGCCAGCACGCGACCACGACCATCTCGAGGTCGATGCGGGTGGTTTGCATCGACATTCGGCCGGCGATCTTCGGTGTCCGATCGAGCCGAAGCCTGATCGTGCGTCGCCCGTCGCAGGTCCGCGTCGTGACCTCGTTGTCCTGGTCGAACGACCACACGGCCATCCATTCGGAGAACGCGCGCTCGAAGTCGCGGCGGGTGCGGCCTTCGATCCGCACCGCAAAGTCGAGCAGCCGTTCCTCGATCTTCGTCACCTTCGGTGTCGAACCGTGCTGATATGCACGGGAAGTGCGGGTCGGGGTCCGGGGCGCGGGAACCCAGAGGCCATCGAGGCCGCCCTGGATCCACACGTCCCGGACCCCACCGCTCGGCCCACCCAGCCGGTAACGAGCGCCGTTCCACCCGACCATGCTGATCGAGTCGATCACCACCGCCTCCTGGACTCGGATCCTCGACCATGGCCGCGCTCACGCTGGTTCCACATGATCTCGATCTCCCTCCTCATCGCTGGCGAGAGCTCACCGTTGAAGTTCCAACTGTCGCCACCACCGACCGGCGCCAACTCCAGCGCCGACCGATCAGCCGCTGACATCACCTCACCCGGCGCGGACGCAGCCGACTGGACCCGGTCGAGCATCGGAACCAACGCCTCGAACGCCTCGGTCTGCCGCGGCGACAGGACACGCTCCGGGCGGATGACGTCCTTGAGCATGAAGCCGCGACCGGACGCGATACCGCCCTGGTCGTAGAAGCCGTTCTTCTCCCAGAACGACTTCGCGCGGATCGGATCGCCGTACCGGTCGCGGATATACTTCGCGCCGGCCTGCCCCTGGATGTACGGGTCAGGATTCTCGTCCGGAAGGTAGGCGTCCTTCGTCGACCCGAGGAACTGGAACAGCCCGAACGCACCCGAGGACGGGTTACGCGCCAGCGGATTCCAGCCCGATTCCTTCTGCACGATCCAGTCGGTTGCGGCCCATTGCTCACCCTCGCTCCAGCTGGACGGGGCGAAGGCCCGCTTGACCGCGTCGACAACTGACTCCGGTTCGGCGGCCGTGGCCGTCGAACCGGACGACTCCGCCGGCGTCTCGGTGGTCGCCGGAGCCGGGGTGTCGGTCTTGTAGTCGTCGTACGTGGCCTCGCTGCGTACCTGGGCCTCGTCCGAGCGGCGACCGGTGTCGTCGACGAGCTGCAGGCCCTTGAACTGGTTCGAGAACCCGGCCATGCCGAGCAGGTCGTTGCCCCACTCCGCGAGCAGTGAGGTTCCGATCTGCGCACCGATACCGAGCCAGTCGATCTCCGAGGCGTACTTCGCCGCGGCCGCCGGACCGACCTCGACCTTGTCCTGCTCGTAGCCGTACTGGCTGTAGTCCGCGGCCAGGGTGGCCTCGGCGGTGGCGGGGGCGTTGTTCAGCAGCGTCGCGGCGCGCAGTGCGCCCGCGACGTCGCCGCCCACGAGCAGGTCCTTGATCAGCTCGAGCTGATCCCAGTTCAGGACCGCCTCAGGCCTGCCGGTTTCGTTGCGGACGATCGAGAGCCCGTTCGGGATCCAGCCGCCCTTGTCGCGGAACAAGCCACCGATGTTCTTGGCCTTGTCCCAGACCGACCCGAGAAGGTCACCGAGGCCGGTGACCTTGTCCGCCAGGAATGACGACGTCATGTCCCGGCCCTTGTCGAGGAATCCTGGTGGGATCCCCTTCCATTCGGGCGGAGGCGTCCCGATCGCCGCGGCGATGCCGGACTTGATCGGGTTCAGGAAGAAGTCGAAGATGTCCGCGATCTTCTTCTGCACGAACGACTGCTTGCCCTCCGGGGACAGTCCGCCGCCGCCTCCGACGCCGCCGGATTCGAACGCACCGTCCGCGCCGATCGCCAGGTGGAATAGACCCGGGTGCTTGCCGGCGAAGTACGGCGAGTCCGCGCCGATCGCGCCTCCGCCGTACATGACACCACCGGATCCGCTGGACTCGACGTTGACCGTCGAGTACGGCCCGACAGCGGTGAGGGTGCCCGCGGTGTGGCCGCCGCCCGGTCCGCCCGGGTCGTCCCACACGCCGACCGAGAAGCCCTGACCGAGGCC
Source organism: Rhodococcus sp. CX (assembly GCF_015865005.1). Classification (NCBI taxonomy): domain Bacteria; kingdom Bacillati; phylum Actinomycetota; class Actinomycetes; order Mycobacteriales; family Nocardiaceae; genus Rhodococcus; species Rhodococcus sp. CX. Next base: position 37,684 of record NZ_JADZGH010000182.1, on the reverse strand, counting down.
CGGCTTCCACGGCTGAGTCCCAGGGAACGATCCGGTGAACCAGTTCCGGGAACCGTTGCCGCCATTGATGATGGCGTCGGCGATCATCGACATGAAGCCCGAGCAGTCTTCGAAGCCCCAGGTGTACGGGTTGCCGTTGCGCATCTTCGCCGCACGGTGACCGTTCTCGAGCTGCGTCTGCCACATCGGGCGGATCTCGCCGCCGTCCTTGAAGCCGGGAAGCAGCCCGTCGAACATGCCCTGCGGGTTGACGTTGCCCAGCCCCTTCGCCGCCACCTGGGCGCCGTAGCGGCTGAGGTTGTCGCGGCCCACCTCGGACACGATCCGGCCGTTGTCCCACGAGAACGGGATACCGCGGGCGATCATGTCGCGGATCGCATAGAGCACGTTGTGGCCGCCGGCGGCGATGACCTCGGCCGCGGTGACCATGTGCTCACCGTTCGAGCCCCACATCAGCACGTCGTCCGACGTGCCGGTTCCGGGGCCGAAGATCGGACCACCGGTGGCGCGCTCCGGAATCCCCGCCAGCGGCTGTGCTTCATCTAGACCAAGGAGCCCCGCGGCCTTGTTCCACGCCTTGCGGATGCCTTCGTTCCAGACCGTGTTGATCATGAAGTTGATCGGCTTGGCCAGGATGCCCCGCAACCCGTCCCAGACAGTGCTGATGCCCCGAACGATCGTGTCGAAGAAGTCCCCGACCTTCTGCAGGGCGTTCTTCATGGCATCCCACGCCGGGCTGATCACCGTCTCCCACACGGTCCGGATGAGGCTGCCGATCCCCTCCCACGCGGGCTTGATCACCGAATTCCAGACGGTGGAGAACAGATCACCGACGAGATTCAGGCCCGCCTTGAGCAGGTCCCACACGGGACTGATCACGTGCTCCCACACGGCCTTGATACCGTCGCCGAGCGCGTTCCAGGCAGGCTTGATCAGAGAGTTCCACACCCAGGCGAAGAAGTCACCCATGGCCCGCAGGCCCGCCTTCATCAGTTCCCAGACAGGCCGGGCGATCGTGTTCCACAGCCAGGAGATGAGGTTGCCGACCAGCTCGAGGTAGAGCTTGACGCCCTCCCACCACATCAGGAACGCGGTGACGACGACCGCGAGCGCTACCTTCAGTGCGGTGAAGATCGGCTGGACGATGTTCTCGTACAGCCAGGTGAAGACCTCACCGAGCTTGTCGAACACCGACTTGATGAACTCCCATGCTGTGGACAGCGCCGCCTTGATGCCGTTCCACACCGTCTCCCAGATCCGCTTCCCGGTCTCGGTTTGGGTGAAGAACCACACTAGCGCCCCGACAAGGGCGGCGATCGCGATCACGATGAGCGCGATGGGGTTTGCGCTCATCGCCGCATTGAGTGCCCATTGCGCGATGGCCCCCGCAACCAGCGCGGCACGATGCGCGGCCAACGCGACCGTGTTGCGGCGCAGCGACATCGCGGAACGACCGGTCGCGGCCGCGAACACACCCTGCGCCACCGAGGCACCGAACATGATGGCGTTCCAGGCGGTGACCGCCACACCGAAGACCTTCACGGCCATGACGACACCCAGGAGCACCGGCGCGAACGGAACCAGCTTCTCGACGATCGTCGCCAGGTGCGGAGCGACCGCCGCGATCACCTCCGACCACGGGCGGAAAGCCTCCACCAGGCCGGGAAGCACCGGAGCGAGGTTGGCCAGCGCCTCCCCCAGTGCCGGCATCAGCTCCCGAGCCATGTCCATGAGTCCGGGAATCGAGTCCCGGATCGCCTGGCCCAGCGCCGCGAACCCGGGCGCGAGTCCGGACGCAGCCTCTGCCCCGAACCCGCGGAAAAGGTCGAACACGGGACCGACAACTGCCCGGATGTTCTCGAACGTCTGCCGTACGGACTCGAGCGAGGACCGGAGATCGTCTGCGCTGATGTTCCGCAGCTTCTCACCGATACCCAGCAGCCATTCGTTGAGCGAGGCACCGGTGTTCGCGAACGTCTCCGCTGCCGTTCCGAGAACGCTGATCAGGCCGGAGAACACCGAACCCACACCGCTTTCGCCCTGGGCGAGACTGCTGAAGAAGGTGTTCGACCCTGCGATCATCCGATCCCAGCCGGCCACTGCGGCGGGGCTCGAGATCGACGTGGCGATCTGAGACCCGATGGCGCCCAGCGTGGTGGCCAGGATGCCGAGGTTCGGGCTGAGCCGGTCAAGTAGTCCACCGAGCGTGGTGAACGACCCGATCATCGCGGCACTGAAGCGATCGGGCGCGAGCCGCTCACCGATCATCGCCGCGAACGGATCGTCTCCAGCAGCCGACTGCTGCGCCTCAGCCAGACTTTCGTAGGCGTCCGCCACAGCCTCGGCAGCATCGATGTTGGCCTGAGCCACATCCTTCTGAGTCTGCGCCAGATCGGCCTGAGCGTCCTTCAGCTGCTCCTGTGCGTCGGCCTCACGCCGCTTGGCTTCGACGACCCGATCGGATCCTTCGATGCCCTTGGCCTGCGCGTCGGCGATCTCGGCGCGTTCCTGCTTGGCCGTGGCCTTGATTTCCTCGTAGGCCTGCTTCGCCTCGCGGACACCGAGTTCCGCCCGCCAGCGGTCGAGACCGTCCGCATCGGGATTGGCCCTCGTCTCGCGCAGGTTCTTCTCGGCCTCTGCCAACGCCAGCGCGGCGCCTTCCTCGTCGAGAGCCAACCCGGCGAGAGTCCGCGCATACCCTTCGGCGTCCCGCTTGGCCTGCTGCCGCGCCTTGTTGACGTCGTTCTGCGCTTCCTTGACCGCTTCCTGCGCCTTGACGACCTGCTTCTCGGCGTTGACGATCTGTCGGTTGCCCTGTTCGGCGGTGCGTGCCTGTGCCTTCTTGGCGTTGTCGACAGCCTTGAGCGCCGACGCGCTCTTCGATGCGGTGGCGCCCACGTTCTTCTGCGAGTCGGTCCACGCCTTCGCACCGTCGGACAGACCGGCGAACGCCAGCTTCGCCACCCCGATGGCGGGGCCGAGGATGCCGGCCGCGGCAGACCCGACGGTGATCACTCCGAGCGCGCGACCGATCCGCGTCAGGATCCCGACCAGTTTGGCCACACCGGCCATCACCAGCAGAGCTGCCGTGACCCGGCCGATGTCCCGGGCGAGGATGCCGGCCGCTGCGGCCGCCAGACGGAGCGCGCCCGCGAGCTTGGCGACGCCCACACCGGTCATCATCTTCAGCAGCGTGGTGCTGGCCAGCAACCCCACGCTGAAGTGGCGGACGGCTCGTGCAGCAAGCCCGAGAACTGTGGCTGCCGTTCCAACGTTCTTGATGACCGAATTCGCCGCTGTGCTCAGGAGCGTGAAACCGGTGACGGCGCCGCGCATTCCGGTGCCGATGGCGGAGACGAATCCCGCCGCGAAACTGCGCCCCTCGTCGCTGCCTCGGCCACGCGAGTTCATCGCGGCGCTCACGCCGCTGACGAACTGCGCACCGGCCGCCTGGCCGCCACTGCGGAATCTCCCGGCGATCCGCTGCAGGAACGATTGGCTGTCAGATTCCGCGCGTCGAGTCTCGATCCGCGTCTCGATGCGGACGACGCGGTCCGCGGCCCGCGAACGCTTCGACTCGGCCGCGTTGAGCGCGTCGGCCGCGGCACGACTGTCCCGCTTGGCCTTGACCACCCGGGCTTCGGCATCGGCGAGCCGTTTCGCGTCGTTGACACCCTTGCCGCGAAGGGTCTGCAGCTGCCGTTCGGCGTCGCCGGCCTCCTTGGTCGCGGCAACCTCCCGTCGGCGTGCGTCGGCCGCTGCCTTGGTGGCACTGTCGAGATCGGCCTTCGCCTTGGCGAGCTTGCGCTGATCGACCTCGACGCCGATCGTGTGATCGACAGGGTGCCTTTTGATCTCAGCGCGAACCCGCTTGAAATAGCCGCCCATCGACGGCAGGACATTGATGAAGGTCTGCCCACCCTGCAGGTCACTCATCGGTCAGCTACCTCCTGACGGTGTGAGGCGCCGCGTGTAGCGGCTACCGAGCACCTGCGAAGCGATGTCGTCGTGCTCGACGAGCGCCTGGTACTCCTCGGCGCGTTCACGCGCGGTCTGCGGGCGCGGCGATGCCTTCGGCGGCTTTCCGCCCTTGCCCTTGAACTTCGGGGACGCACCCCAGGTGGCGTGCTCGATACGGCGCAGCGAGTCGACCATGTTGGTCAGCTGCGCCCGCTCGTACGTCCAGCCGACCAGCGACGGGCGCTTCGACGGAGGCGGCAACTCGCCGCGCTGCTCCATCTCGAGGATCTTCTGGGCACGCTCGTCGTCGTTGCCCAGCGCGGCGAAGTACCAGCCGCCCTCGGGAAACGCGGGCAACAGCCGCAGCAGCCGGTTCCACGGATTGTTCAGATGGTCGCGGACCCAGTCGTACAGCCGCTCGTCACCGGGCATGGCGAACAGGTCCTTCTCGATCGCTGCCCCGTAGCGGTCGATCTCGTCGACCAGGTACGCCCATCCGGCGTCCGGCGGGACGAGGATCCCGAAGTGCTCGCGGATGTCGTCGACGAGATCGGCGAGTTCCGAGAACGGTCGGTGCGCGTAGTGGTCGGCGATGATGTCGGCCAGCTGCTCGCCGACGAGCAGGTCGAGTTGGTCGTGGACGGAAACGGTGGTGTCGAGGACGGCGACGTCGCCCGCTTCGGGTGCCTCGATGACCAGCTCGGGCCCGTCGTCGCCGAGATTCACGACAAACGGTCCGGCGGCCTCCTCGAGGAGGGTCCTGAAGAAGGAGGCCGCCGACCCGTTGTCGTCGCTCATCGATCAGCGGCGACGACCACCGAGGCGCCGCTGCCGGCTACGTCGATCGGCGCGGTTGACTGCCTGCTCGGCGTCGAACAGCCCGAAGTGTCGGGACAGGTCACGTGCGAGGTCGATCAGCGTGTCCGGGTGTTCCGGCCCGAGGAAGTCGGCGACATCGTCGAACTGGTCCCCGAGGAACAGCTTGAGCACGCGCCTCGATGTCTGGGCTTCCTCGATGTCCATGACGGTGTCGGCGTCCGGTTCCTGGACGTAGAAGACGGGCGATTCGCCGATCTGGAACCGGAACGGTGCCTTGCGCTCTCGCTGTTCGCCGCCGTACCGGCGGACGTTCTGGTCGTCGAGCTGGGCGAGGTTGTCGAGGTTGTCCGTGCTCACTTCGTGCCTCCGTTGCTGCGTGCAGTGGTCTTGGGCTTCTGCGCGGCGACTGTGTCGCCGGCGGGTGCCTCGGGTTCGGGCTTCGTCGCGGTCGTTGCCGGAGCGGTCGTTGCCGGCGCGGTCGTTGCCGGCGCGGCCGGTTCGGTGGCCGCTGGGGGCTCGGGGGGCGCAAGCGTGTAGCCGGATGCGAGCAGTTCACGTTCCTCGCGGAACGAGCTCGGGGTGTACCGGCGGCCGTCCGCCGCGACAAGTTCTCGCGGCGTCCATCCCGCCTTGCTGATGGTGCGCATCTGTCCCATGACGGGACCTCCTTCGGTGACGGTCGGTGTGGCGGTCTGGATGCACTGGGCGGGCGGTCGACCGCCGATCCCCGCCCAGCCCAGTGCGTTCTCGAGCCCGGCGAGAATGCCGGGCGCCGGTCAGGCAGCGACGACGATCGACAGCGGCTTCTGCACGCTGCCCGCGGTCGCACTGTCGACGACCTGGACAGTGAAGTTCGACGTCCCGGCCGCGGTCGGGGTACCGGAGATGACACCGGCAGTGGACAGGCTCAGGCCCGCCGGCAGGTCGCCGGAGGCGACGGTCCACGTCTTGGTGCCGGTACCGCCGGCAACTGTGAGGGTCTGCGAGTAGGCCACGCCGACTGTGCCGCCGGGAAGCGACGCGGTGGTGATCGACAGCCCGCCGCGCTTGAATCCCGCGTCCTCGAGGACACGGTTCCAGCCCTCGCCGCCGAAGTAGTGACGCACCGAGACGCCGTACTCGGTGTCGACCATCGCGTTCACCGTCGTCGGCCAGGTCAGCGAACCCTCGCCGTCGGAGAGGGTCTGCTCCCCCATCTCGGCGACCTCACCGGCGTAGAACAGGCGACCGAGGTAGATCCGGTCGACACCGGTATTGAACTGGGCCAGAGCGAGATAACGCTGCTGCCGGATCGCCGCGATCGCCGGCTGATCGAACGCAATCTCACCGGTCTCCGCGTTGGCGACCATCTGCGACAGGTCCACACCGAGGTTGTTCTCGATGTTGTACCGGTTCGCCTCCAGGCCGGTGAACTGCAGGCCCGCGATGTCGGAGGTGAAGTCCGATCGGATCGGGTTGGAGTAGCCGACCGCCATGATGTCGGACTTCTCCATCTCGCGGGTCAGGGTGATCGCGTCGTCCTTGAGGAGCAGACCGAAGTCCCATGCTCCGTCCGGGAGTTCGGCGAGCTGGGAGTTCGACCCTTCGGTGATGTACTCGATGGGGTCGACGTCCATGCCCATCCCGAAGATGTGCATGCGGTTCGGCTTGAGGATGAGTTCACGCTGGTGTCGCGCGACCTCGAGTTCGCCAACAGATGTGGCCATGATGCCTCCTGGGCATGAGAAAGGCCCACGACGGTGATGTCGTGGGCCTGGGCGAGTTTGGGTGGAGTGGTCAGCGCCGCCAGGGCTTCTGCAGGCTGAGCGCGTAGTACGCGACCTCGCGGCGGGCGTCCGGGTTCTCGTACGGTTCGGCTTCCGGCGGGGTGTCGACGCGGCAGGAGTCGATGCAGATCGGCTTCGGTTCGTCCTCGACGACGATGGCCTCCCCGGCGATGCGATCCATCAGGTTCCGCACCTGCCGGGCAAGCTTCGAGGCGCCCCGCGGATCCGGGTGATGGCACGTGATCTGCACCCGCGGGTAGTCACTGATCCCGTCGTCGTGGCCGCCGACCCGGTTGATCTGGATGCCGATACCGTCGTCGGTGGGCGGCGGTTCGGTGTCCGTCTCCCCGAGTGGAGCGAGGTACACCATCAGCACCTCTTGGATGTCCGGGAACAGTGTCTCGTCGATCTCGACGACCATCAGTACCTCCGTCGCTGGTTCATGGCACGCATCGCGGCTTCGGTCGCGCGCACCGGTTTCGAACGCCTGGTGCCGAACAGCGCCGGCTGATTCCCGGACCGGGAGGAGACGATCCGGTGACTGGGCCGCCCATCCCAACCTCGCGCCCGCTCGATGCGCACCCGAGCGGCGAGCTGACCGGTCTTCGCGTGCCGTCCAGCCTCGCGGCGGAACGCATCGACACCGACCTGCGCCATGCGGCGGCCGGCCGCCTGCACGCTCCGCGACGCCATGATCGCCTTCGCATCCTTCGACGAGAAGCGGAACGTACCGGGTTTCGGATCAGCCATTGCTCTCCCACCTTTCGAGGTAGCCCCACACGTGGTCGGCGACACCGTCGTCGTCGAACCACGTCTGCAGATCACCGTCGATGTGGAGCCGCGGTCCGATGCCGTCGACGTCGAGAATGTTCTCGGTGGACTCCGGGAATCCGGGTGGCGCGTACAGCACCCACCGGGTGTGTCGCTCAATCGGAACACCCTCAACGGAATCGACGGGTTGCACCGAGCAGCCCGGGAATTCGCCGCCGGGCTGCTCGGTCATCACGCCACGTTTGCCGCGGACACGCTCGATCACACGAACGGTTTGGCTGCCGAGCTCATCCACAGCGGCCTCCGAAGTAGTACGAAGGGCCACCGGTCCGCGAGAGCCCGAGAAGCTGGTAGTGCGAATCCTCGAAGACGAGCAGCGCACCTGGATTCGCGAGCGTCCCGGACCGGGTCACGCCTCCCACGGTTTTCGAGTAGGAGACATGCCCGGCGTACTTGTCGGTCGCCATCGCGCTGCGAACGACCTGCATGACGACAACATGCGCTGCCGGATCGTCATCGGCGATGCCCGGCTTGTGTTGACGGATCCAGTTGGACGCCGCAGCGATCAGTGCCTCCGCATCCGCCTCGGCGGCCTGGGTGCGAACGCGTCCACGGAAAATGTCGTCGAGGCTGGCGAAATCCGCCATGACAGACCCCCTCAGTTCAGGGCCGCGATGAGCTCGCGCTTGTCGAGTGCCTCCGCCTCGTCGCGGTCCATGCCGCGGGACACGGCGTACTCGACCCAGACGGACTTGGCTGCGGCCTGCTTCGGCCGCTCCCCCACTGCTGGGGCGGCCGCGGGCTCCTGCGGCGCAATGGAACTGCCTGCCGGCGTGGCCGTGCCATCCGCTGTCACAGGGGCGGCAACTGCGCTGTCGTCAGACAACGAGGCGTCTCCGGTGGTCTGATCGTCGACCGAATCCGCTTCGACTGGAACGATTGCGCCGACCCGCAGGAGCCGCTCCGCGTGCTCGTCCGGCACGTCGATCACCGCTCCGCGACGGTGACGGACGTACCCGACCGGCGGACCGACCGGCTCGTCCCAGAAGCTCGCGACGATCTCGTGCCGGGCCATCAGGACGAGATTCCCGTGATCGTGAACACGGCACCGGGGTTGTCGACTGCGAGGATGCGCTTACGGAATGCGTCCGAACGCCACGACATCGTCGGGCCGCCGGCACCGGACTCGCCACCCTCCTGGTAGAAGGGGGTCATCTGCAGCGGGTAGGTGTCGCTGTAGAAGCCCGCGACGCCGGTCTCGAGGATGATCACCTTCGTCGGGTCCATCCACCGAGACCGGAACACCTGCAGACCACAGATGGTCTGAGGCAGCACACCCTTGTACAGCGGATTCTCGGATGCGAGATCCCCGATGTACTTGGACTGGATCTTGTCGTTGCGCAGGAGTGTGGTGATCGCCCGCGGGTGCGCCAGGATGGCGTTCGGCGAGTAGCCGAAGTTCTTCAGTTCGTCGCCACCGAATCCGGCGGACTCGATCTCCTCGATCGCGTCGAAGATGTCCTTCACCGGGTCACCGCTCGAACCGGTCCACGCTGCCGCGGCGGGGGCGGACGGGGTGTTCGCAGCAGTGAACGCGGCGAGCGCGGCATTGACGCCGGAACGGATCATCGTGCGCTGCAGCGCCTCGACCTGCTGGTTGACCCGGTCGACCTTGTTCTCGTGACGCATCTCGTACGAGACGCGGATCGACTTCGCGGTCTTCTGTCCGATGACGCTGCGGATCTTGCCGTCCCCAACCGTGGAGACAGGGATCTCGGCGAACTCGGCAACCTCTTCGGCGTCCTCGTCGAGGAAGGGGTCCGCGGCTTCGCGGAAGGCGACGACGCCCGATTCGTTCGTCCCGCCGTTGCGGAACAGTGCAGCCTCGACGAACGCGCCATCGAGGTTGTTGATGACTCGCTGCGGGATCCACGTCGGGTCCTTGAGCATCGAGTCGACGGTGAGCGTGGCGCCGTCGTAGGCGGAGGTGATGTTTGCCATGGTTGTCAGCTCTCTTCGGTCACGGGTGCCGGCAAGAACGGACCGGCAAGCTGAGTACGAACAGTGGTGTCGGTGGCGGTGGACGCCTTGACAGCGATGCCGATCGCGGTGTCACCGGTCTTGGCGACCTTCCCATCGGCTGCCACGTACACGACGTCGCCGGTGGCGAACGCGGCGCTGGTGGTCGCCTTGGTCAGCGGCAGTACACCGACGGTGTGCACGGCCAGGACGCTGGGCAGGCCGTGGGCCAGGTCGTTGTCGGAGCGGGTCGCCGCGGGCTTGCCGGACTGTGCGACAGCACCGTACGGAAGGTCTGCCGCACCGCAGGGCGCGATGCCCGTGGAACCGAGCTTCACGACGTGGAACTTGTTGACAGCGGTCGCGACCTTGTGCGTGACCGGGCCGATTCCGAAAGTCGGATTAGGCATGTCGATTCTCTCCTCAGAGTCGATCCAGGCCGGCGAATCCGACCTTGTCGGCGGCTGCGGTCAGCTTCGCGGTGAATTCGTCGACGTGGACGCCGTCACCGTCGTGTCCGATCTCCTCGACCGGGATCACGTTCTTCGGCATCCCGTCGATCAGCGCACGCGCCTGTTCAGGAGCGGCCTTGAGAAGGTCTCGGTAGTGAGACAGCCGCGCAGGGGGGAACTTTCCGTCCGCCATCGCCTGGGTCAGATACGCCTCCTCCGCCGCAGCCTCCTGCTGCGCCCGGTATGCGGCGAACTCGGCCAGCTGCGACTGCATCTCGGCGAACCGAGACCGGTCGACCGCGACAACATCGGCGTGCGCTTCGATCGACTGCCCCTCGGCACGACCGGCCAGTGCTGCGTCGAGCGCAGCCAGAACAGTGGCCTCGTCTGCATCCTCGGCAATGCCGAGGCGCTCACGAAGGCCCTCAATAAGGGTGCTCATCGCACTCTCCTTCCTAGTTGGCGCCTCGGCCACCTTGGCCACAGGCATCCGCGGTTCGGGCGCATTCTCACGTCCCGAGTAGCGGAAGTTCTTTATCGATGCGGTGACCGCTCCGAGGTCTGATGCCGACACACTGCGGTCGACGCGATCGGCAAGGCCTGCCTCGACCGCCTCGTCGGCGGTGTACCAGGTCTCTGCCTCTACTGCTTCACGGAAGTAGTCACGCGATGACTGGCTGCGCGTCGCGTACACATCGATGAGCGACTCCGTCATCTTGTCGAGCCGATCGGCGTCAGCACGAAGATCAGCAGCCTGCCCAGCGGTGTACATGAACGGCTGATGAATCATGACCTGAGATCCAGTTCCCATCACGATTTCGTCACCTGCCATGGCGATTACCGACGCCGCCGAGGCTGCAAGGCCATCGACGACGACAATGACCTTCGCGGTATGGGCCCGGAGCGCGTTGTAGATTGCGATCCCCGCGAATGCGTCGCCGCCAGGGCTATTGATACGAACGTTGATCTCTTTCGCGTCGATAGCGGAAATCTGTTTAGCGACGGACGCCGCATCCAGACCGTCGTACCAGTCGCCTACCGCGCCGTAGATACGAACAGTTGCCGTCGAATCTCCTGCTGAATTCTCGATCGATACCCAGGGATTCTTGTGTTCGATCGCTGTCCCCGGACGACTCATGTGGCTTCCTTCTTTCGATTCACGTACCGGCCACGAGAGCGTTGGCGTTCACACTCTCGGCAATGCCGCTTCCCGCGATACCACCGAGTGTTGGCTTCGCTGTACTCATGCTCGCGAGGACAGTGAGACTTGTTTGCGTGGTAGCTATGTCCGTTCTCGGACATGTCGTTCATGTTGTCGACCTGCGACCCCCACCGAAGGTTGCTCAGGCGGTTGTTCGATGGGTCATCGTCTGCGTGAAGCGCGTACTCCGAGCCAGCTGGAGGCGGCCCTACGAAGGCGAGCAAGACGAGTCGGTGAACTTTGAATGTGCGTCTTTCCCCAGGGCGGTGCAGATTCACGTACAGGTGTCCGGTCTGCTTCCTCTTCCCCGGTGAAAGAATCTTCCCCTTCAGCCGAATCTGTTTCTCGCCTCGGTAGGTGATCCGATCGAGAGACCGCACCCGACCCTGGTCGCTGACCTCGTACCCGCCTTCGTATCCCGGGATTGGCCGCCACTGCTCCATCAGTTTCTGCCTTCGGTTCGTATGGGTCCTTCGTCGGCAGGTCCAGCCAGCGCCGCACCTGCTCCTCGAGCGACCGGTCAGGGATGATCACGCCTGCGTCGACGAGGGTGCGTAGCGCGTTCGCGATCGACAGCGACGATTCGCCGATCTCGTCGAACACGATCTTCGGTGCCGGTACCTGCTCGCCGAAGTTCCAATCGACCAGGTCCTCGACGATGTACAGGTTCGCCGCGTCGCGGATCATCTCGGCGACCGACTTCACCGCAGTGGAGAACAAGTCGGCCTGTGTCGACGCCAGCGCGTAGCTGCCGCCCTGGCCATCGAGGTTCAGGAAGTGCGCCAGTGCCACCCGGCCGATCTGCGCATCGTGATAGTCGATCGCCGGCCGCGGATCCGGAAGCTGCCCGGTCACACCCATGAGATTGAATTTCGACTCATGAGGGATCGACGCCCCGGCTGCGTCACCAGCCCGGTACGCGTTCGCCATCCGCCGGCCTTTTTCGATCTCGTCGGGCGTCGCCTCGGGCGGGTTCGTGTAGACCGGTACACCCATGCCGTTGCGCTCGATCGTCAATGCTTCGAGCTTGAGCAGGCGATCTTTGAGCGTCCAATTCTTGTACGCGGCACGGAGTATCGACTCACCGCCCCAGTTGCTGCCCTCACGTTCGTGCACGTATGCGACCAGGCGGTCGACACCGAT
>NZ_JADZGH010000182.1:10996-25543 GCF_015865005.1 Rhodococcus sp. CX | reverse complement strand
CACGTGACTTCAGGTCCGACGCCCGCACCGCCCTCGCCGGCGCCGGCGGCCGCTGCTCGATCCCGACCAGGCCGCCGTCACGCGCCACATGGATGTCGTCGAGTGTCGACGGCATCCTCGGCGCCAGCTTCCGTAGCTCGACTCGATTCGTTTCCGGATTGAGCTCGACGACCTGTTCGAAGTACATCGCCCCGAACGGCAATGCCAGAAGCGCCATGCGCAGATGCTCAGACCACGAGAATCGTCGCATCCGACGAGGATCCGCCTCATCACCTTCCGCCCCGACGACGGGAAGCCCGAGCTGCTCACCGATGAAATCGACAACCTCGTCCGGTGCGCCCGCGGGATCCAACCGCCACTGAGTAGCCAGGATCGGCAACGTCACTGCCTTGAGCACCGTACGGACCTGCGCGTCCTGGCGGCGCATCGCATCGTAGACCTTGAGGCACGACGGCCACTTCAGCTCGAACGTTTCCTCCGGGTCGATCTCGCGGTACCCGGCATCAGGGTTCGCGACCACGTACCCGATCTCGCCCGCCGCCGGCGCCTCGACCACGCTCACCACGACATCTCCATCACATCACCCATGAGTGACCCGCCTTTCGGTGTCGGCTCGAACCTCAACTCCTGAGGAGGAGGTGCAGGCTTCGGCTTGAATTCGGTCAGGCCCCACAAGGCGTTCGATGCGGCCACAAGCTGACAGATCGTTCCCGACGCCTTGCGGGCCCATGCAACGCCGCCTCCGTCGCCGATCTCACGCAACTTCGCAACCGCAAGCGCTTGAGCCATTCGCTCGTCGTCGTCGTGCGTGACCGTTCCTTCGTCGACCGCTGTGAGAAACCCGGCAGTGGCTGCTATCACGTCGGACACACGCATCATCTCCGGCTCGATACCCGCCGCCCGGAGAGGTTGCTCAAGCACCTGCGCGGTCGACTTCGGATCGATCACGACTGCGATCGGATCGCCCGCCTCGACGCACGCGAGAAGGTACGCGACGACTGTGCGGGTGTCTGCGCTGCCGTGATATCCGACCTGTAGGTGAGCGCCGGCAGTCGTCTTGGCCGCCACCACGATCGAGCAGGTGCGGTCCCTACTCTCACGCTCAGTGGACATGTCCACCGCCAAACAGGCCAGCCCGGTGAACTCCGGCTCACCGCTGTACAGATCAGCCCAGGCGCTCCTGTCGACAACATGCTTCTCTTCGTCGGCATCCTCCGGCCAGATGCCCATCGCCTCGCGGCGCCACGAGTCGTTGTCAGGGATGTTCTCTCGCATCCGCAGCATCGATTCCAGCGGGGTGCGATGCGGATATGACGGGTTGAACGTACCGAACTTCGACTGGTCGTCAGGGTCCGTGTCGGGGTCTGCCGAGATCTCGACATACACCTGATCGCGGGTCAGGCCTTTGAGTGCCTTCTTCCGTTTCGATGCGAAGGCGTCGCCCTCGTCAGTGGGCCGCGGCGGTGTCCCGATAAAGAACACCAGGCCGCCGTGCTCGTGCTTCGCGGCGTTCGTCGCCGGCACCATGTCCTCGAGTGCCTTCATCCCGAGGATCTGCGCCTCGTCGAACACCTCGATATCGATAGCATCCATACCGCGGCCGAAACCCTGTTCGCGAGCACCGAACATGATGATCGACCCGTTGACGAACCGGATTTCCTGCTCGCCATTCGCTGTTCGGACCCCGTTCGCCGCGATGTGTGGCCACACCTTCTTGCGTCGCACCATCGACTGCATCGACCGGAAGGTGTTCGTCGTCGTCCGATTGTGGTGGGATGTCCAGATCACCCGCAGGCCGGGAAACTCAAGGCACAGCCCGATGATCAGATTGCCGACCGTGTAGGTCTTGCCGACCTGACGCGGAATCGAGGCGACCACACCACCGATCGACGCGGCGTACTTGCCGGACTTGCGACACCCGAGCGCGACTTGACCGAATCCTTGCTGCCACCGGTCGAACGAGACCCCAACCTCCTGCAGCCGCCGGTATACCCGGGGGAACTGCGACGTGACGATCCCCTCCGGGATGACCAGGTGGCGGGCAACCTCAGACAGCCGACGCGTCGAACCGGTCATCGACCATGCCTGCCAGTAGCGGGTGCTCCGGATCGAACTCGCGCAACGCTGCCTCCAGGTCCCGCAGACGGTAGGCCGGAACCTCGTCGGCTTCCCGAGCATCGATCGCCTCGATCTGGTCCGCGATGTCCTGCAGTCGCTTCGTCAGCGACGCCAGATCACGGGGCGGGCAGCTCGCGCCCGCGACCGTCTCCGCGATCCGATCGCGCATCGCCACCAACAGGTCCCGATGTGAGCCGGTCTTCGCGGCCTGGGCGACCGACAACGGCTGCGAAGGGGGTGCTGCCGTCTCGTCGTCAGCGACAGCGCGCAGCGGGGGCTTCTTCGTGGCCATGCAGCATCACCTCCTGTCACAGGGTGGGTGTGGTGGAAAAAACGCCAGAGAGAGATTCCTGACTGGGATGCCGTGCGGTCAGGAGTCGACTCCGCGTCAGATTTCGGGTAGGGGTACCTGGGGTTGTCGCTGACCTGTTCACTCCGTGGCCTGCACATTGATTCCGCAGGTCAGACGCCCTCAGGCAGGTCGGGCCATGGGAATGCTTGCGGCCGTGGCCGACTGCGGAGGGCGGGGCGTTGGTGGTCGCGGCTGCCGTCTTGCCGGCTGGAGTTGCACGACTTGTGGAGAAGTCGGTCGGCTTTCATGCCGCCGTGTGAGCGCGCTTGTGAGTGGTCGGCTTCGAGTGGCTTGCCGTCGCGGTTCTTTCTTGGGTCGCGGAACATGGGCTGGTTGCACCACCAGCATGGTGATCCGTCGATGTGGGCTTTGAGTAGTCGTTCGCGTTGCTTCTGGTGGGTCCAGCCGAGGCCCCGTTCGGTGGTCGTCGTCACGTCTTCTCCTCTGCGCGAGGTGAAGTCCGGACGCGCCTGCGGATCCCGGCGCACAGCCGCGGCCCGTGAGAGGCGGCGTGCAGCACGAGGGATTCGGGCGCGTCCGGACGGGGGGTGGGCTGCGCCTGGTCGCTGGGGGAAGCAGTCGGCCGGGCGCGCCACCAGCTGCCGGCAGTCTTTCGGCGGTTGGCGGTTGCCCAAGTTCGTGGGATGGAAATGCGAAAGGTGAGGGTGGTGTACCTGTTCCGGGGTACTCCACTCTCACCTTGCCAGGCGAAGCCTAGCACGCATGGTGTCCGTGGCTGGTCAGCGCCACTCGGGGTTTTGGTCGGGGTCAGCGATGCGGGCTTCGATGAAGTCGACGATGTTCATGCCGTGGACCTTTCGTCTGCTGTCGGGTGGGTGAGGTGTGCGTCGAGGACGTCGCCGAGTCGGAGGATGGGTGATTTCCAGCGGCCAGCCTTGACATGTCGAAGTGGGGTGACGGCTTCAGTGTCGATGAGGTGGAGGACTCGGCGTTTGGTGAGGCTGCGGTATTCGGCGCCCATGGTGCGGGCCATGTCTGCGCAGGCTTTGGCGTTGAGTTCGAGCTTGCGGGCTTCGGCGAGTTGGTCGTTGTTGATGGTGCGGGTTCGGGTTGGTGGTCGGTCGACGATCTTGAAGGCCGCGTCGTAGAGACTGATGATCTGGTTGTAGGCGAGGGTTGCTTGCTCTGTGCGGGCGAGTTCGTTGGCGTGTCGGCTGAGCCAGCGGGCGAAGTGGGGTGCGCGGCCGTCGCCGGGCCAGGGCAGGGCGCGTTCGTTGGCGACGTAGTTGGTCCAGTTCCGGAGAGTGCCGAGAAGGTCGTATGCGAACTCGGATGCGTGGTCGTTGAACGAGAGTGGCACTTCGCCGTCGGTGCTGATGCAGGTGAGTGTTTTGTCGGTGTAGGCGACTTGGTTGGTGATGACGGTTTCGAGTTCGGCGCATACCCAGGTGGCGATCTTGTCGAGCCGGTCGATGAGGAGTGATACCTCGGATGCGTCGAGTCTGGCTGCGGGTGTGAAGGCTCGGTAGGTGTAGGGGCAGAGGCTGCAGCGACCGATGCCGTTGGTGTCGATGTGGATGAGGCGGGACTTTGCCGGGGTGGTCACAGGTTCTCCGAGAGTGGGTTTTCGGCGTACACGTGCCATACGAGGCGGCCGCCGTGCGTGAAGACGGTTCCGATGTACGGGGTGCTAAGGGGGTGGTGGTCGAATCGGTGGCCTGTGCCGTGGACGTGGAATCTGACTTCGGAGGTTTCGTCGATATCGGCCATCTCATACCAGATTTCGATGTGTGTATTCGGGTTTGCGCGGGAGGGTGCGACGTGGAGGGCGCTCCGGTAGCCGCGGAGACGTTGGGTGGTCGAGTCGGCGATGGGGATCTCTGTGCGGTGGATGGATCGTTTGATCGCCATAGTGGATCCTTCAGAACAGGGTGAGTTCGGCGCGGGGTGTGGACTCGATGGGTGCGAGGAGCTCGGTGACCGCGTCGTTCTCGTCGGTAGTGTGGATGGACATGCGTGCGCGTCGTGCGGCGGCGCGGCGTTCCTCGGGCAGCGACTCCGACCAGGCGGTGATCTGCTGCCAGGTGAGTGTCACGGCGTGCTCGGGCGCTCGGATGCCACGTTCGTCCATGTGGTCGCCGGGTGTGGTGATGGCGATGCCCCAGGAGTAGGTCTTGCGCCAGAGGCCGGCGGCGCGCCATTCAGGGTCTGTGGGTGTTCCTCCTCCGCGGGTGTCGCGGAGTTGGGGGCACCAGTAGTCGGGTGCGTCGGCGAGTCCAAGGATCTGCCGGGGGTGCAGTTCGGTGAGGAGGCGGAGCTGATCGGGGGTCATGGTCGGTCTCCGATCTTGCGTTCGAGGGTGGTGGCGATGTCGTCGTAGACCCGGGCGAGGTAGTCGCCTCCTACGTCGCGGGTGACGGTGGCAAGGTCACGGAGGGACTGCGCGTAGCCGCGAACGGAGTTGAGGGCGGCGCGCATCTCGTCGATCTCCCGGACGGCCGATGCGATGCCGGTTTCGAGGTCTTCGGTGTGGTCGCGGTGCATCGGGTGGCCGTGTTGGGCGCGCTGCCGCTCGTGGTGCAGGCTCACTGCAGCGTCACCACCGTCATGAGAACTCCGCCGCGGTCGAGATCGTCAAAGTCGTCCGACCAGTCCCACGTGTAGTAGGAGTCGTCTTCCTCGCAGGTCCGAACGTTCATAGCGACTCTGGTTTTGAACACGAAGTTGTCGATGTCATCGTTGATGGCTTCGCTCAGATCGAGCCGCACTCCGTTCTCGCGCGCGAGCCGGTTGATCGCGGCGAGGATGTCGCGTGATCGAGGTGCGCCGAACACCGTCCATCCCCAGTCGTCTTCGTGCTCGAAGAGGCGAACTCCGTAGTGCTCATCCCACTGCCAGATGAATTCGTCGAAGGTGCTCATTCGGTGTCCCCGATCTCGTAGAGGGCTTGTGAGGCTCGGTCGATGGTCCAGGCGGCGATGGTGAGCCACCCGGCGATGCACAGGCCGGTGATGCCAGCGATGCGGGAAAGACGAGTCACGATGGGCCCCCTTCAGGTCGGACACCGGTGATCAGTGCGATGAAGTCGTCAAGGGTCATGAACACCACCTGCTCGCCAGGCTTCGCAGTGCCGCGGCGCTTCGCCGCCACCAGCGCAATATCGGCGTCGTCGTTGTCTCGGGCGATCGCCGCCTCATCCAGCCACGGCTTGATCTCGAACCGGCCGGCATAGTCCTTGCATTCGATGACAGTGCGCATCCCGTGGATCTTCAGGCCTGTGATGTCTCCGCGGTCCTTTGAGCCGTTCAGTCGGCGCCGTTCGATGCGGTCATCGACGTGGGTGGCGAGATAGTCGGCAATGGCTGTTTCGAAGCGTTGCCCGGCAGCCTTGGCGGATTTCCGGGAACGGGTCACATCTCCCCCAGTCTGTGGATAACCGTGTTGGTGTTCTCCTGGCGGTCGCGCGAAGCGGCGACCTGTCCGTGAGATCCGTCCACATTCGAGGGAAGTTTCTGTACGCGCGCGCACGCGTTGCTTAGGTGAGATGAATTCTCAACGTAACCAATCATCTTCGTAAGTACCGTCCGTCCCGTACGTGCATATGCTCGATGCATTGCTTGGCGCATATGCTTGGAGCATTGCTCGGATGCATTGCTTGGAGCGCTCATTCCTTCGACCACCTCGCCGCCGCGGCCTTCTGCGCTCGCTCCCGCCGCTTCTTCGCGGCATCGTCGCTGAGCTGGTATTCGTCCCAACCATTGATGAGCCACCCGCCCGGCACTTCAACCCACAAACCGACCTTGACGAGCCGTTTCGCGTCCACGGTTCGGGCGTGAATGAACGGCAAAGCTGACCTCGAAATGAACCCGTCGGTGCCGTGTTTTCCGCTGTAGGTCATCGCCATCACGGCCGCGAATGCCGCCTGGAACGCCTTGTCCTCAACCAATTCGAGGATCTTCGGGTGGTCCGCCAAGGTGGTATCAAGCCGGATCCAGGGCAGTCCCATCGCTCACCTCCGATGGGTTTCCTGGTCCATCCAAGGCTCCGCCGGATGCTCGATGCGCTATCCACCCGAGCATGTATTTTGCTAGCCCGTACCGACACAGAAGGGCGTTACCGGCGCTGCATTCATCCGCTAGACAAAGGCATTTCGGCAGTTCAGCGTCCTCGTGCTGTCTGAACAGTGCGTTGACGTCTTCCCACTCTCGCTCGACAATCTCGACGTCGAGCATGTACTCGTAGGATGTGCTCCAAGCATTGCTTGGAGCATTGCTCGGAGCATGCGTTTGGGCATGATTCGGAGCATCGAGCAGTTCAGTGGCCCTGCCCTGCAGCTTTCGGACCCCAATCCAGCAGCATCCGAAGAAGTACTTCCACCGGTCATTGACGCCGTACGCGTCCATCGCAACGTGGGCCATGTCGACGATCACCTCATCGGGAAGGCCGGCCGCGAGGATCTGCTGAATGCTGTTCCGCCACCCCACCGGCCGGTATCCGGGCATGATCTCGTCGACCCGTTCACACACAGTGTTGACCAGCCGCGAATCTGCGCTGATTTCCTCTGCGGCCTGCCGCATCGCTGACGACCACTGCGCTGCCCGTTCGTCGACATCAGACACAACCGGTGCGTCGGCGATGGTCGCCGACTTGCCGCTGTTGCACGGGTCGCAGGCGGTGATGAGATTCGACGGTTCGTCGCTTCCTCCGAGCGCCTGCGGAATGACGTGGTCGACGACGAGCTTCACGTCCGGGGCTGTGGCGCCGCAGTACCTGCAGGCGTGGTTGTCTCGGCGCAGGATCTCGTATCGCTGTCTCTTCGAGACGGCCATTCAGCCGGCCCTCCTCACTTCTTCGTCGTCGAGTGGCATGTGGTGCCCGAACATGACGCACACGTGGTGTGCGCCGTCGCGGTGCCGACGCACCCGCCCGGTCTCGGTGACCTGGGCGGGGCGTCGGCACACTGGGCACGTGACGGTCACAGCAGTCCCCGGCAGTCGCGGCACCAGTACGCACCAGCGGCTGCGGGAGCACCGCACACCTTGCAGAAACGCGGGGGCGGAACGTGCGGATTCTGTGCAGCCTTGATTGCTGCTGACGGCTCGACAGAGTCCGTCACAGATGGTTCGCTCACGGTCGATCACTCGCCATCAGCCGGCGGAAGCACTCGGCAGTTGCGCGCGCATCCCCCATCGCCGTGTGCGGGTCGTCGTTCGTGACTCCGAGGAGCTCGCACACCTTCGACAGTCCGGGCGTCTCGGTCGGAGGCAGTCCGAACCGACCGGCCGCATACGCAGCCAGATCGGCCAGCCGGTAGTGCCAGGGCTGCGGTTCCTTCAGGTGGGCCGCGAGGTGCCTGCGCAGGACGGCCGCGTCGTACGCGGGGTTCGACCCCGCGAGCGTGTTTCCGGCGAGCATGTCGGCGAGCTTCTCGAGTGCGTCCTCGTTTGCTCTGTCGGAGGTTGCGGCCTCGCGGAACACACCGCGTTCGAAGTACCGGTTCACCTCAAGTGCATCGGCATCGAACTTGCTGTACAGCTCACGCTTGATCCACGGGGCGAAGTAGAACTCCTCGCCGGTCGCAACGTTCACGGCAGCGATCTCGAGTGCTACCGCACAGGAGACATCGAGGCTGGACGTTTCGATGTCGACGACAATCAGCTGACGTTCGCTCATGCGGCACCGCCGGCGAATCCGTCGAGGAGCCACTGCGCCTGGTCGTTGGTGAGGTCCTCGAGCTTCTCCAGGTCGAGCTGTTTGACTGTGTCGGCCACCCACTTCAGCTGGGCGGCCGGGTCGGTGACACCATCAGCTTCGATCGCTGCAACAAGTGCGGTGATCTGCTGATCGGTGGCGAGCTGCACCCCGTCGATCGCATCCGGTGTGACGATCTCACCGTCGAGGATGTCGCTGATACCACGCTCGTCGGCGCCGTATCCGTTCATGCGTTCGTCGCGGATCCAGTCGCGCACTGCGCCTTCGGACTTGACGTCACGCACGGCCCGGAGCTGTTCGCGCACGTACTCGGCGGAGGTGGGCACCCACTTCGACAGTTGGCGAACCGCGGACTTGAGCCACATCGCAGCCTCATGCTGCGTCCATGGGGAGTACTCTCCAGACGATCCCTGCGAGGACTTCTTGATGCGGTCGATGTCCGCTTTGTTCATCACGACGACTTTCGAGAACGAGCCGTCCTTCATGCGGGCGTAGGCGTAGACGAGGCGCAGTGTCCCGCGGTCGTCGGCGTCCCAGTCGATCTCGTGGTTCGGGATCTCGTCGCGGCCGGGCTGGTAGCGGAACGAGTCGTTGGTGTAGACGACCTCGGCGACGACCGACGAGATCGCGCCGGCCCGGTACATCAACTCGATGATGCCCTGGTATCCGACGACACCGAGGATTTCGAGCTGGCCTTTCACCTTGCGTGGGGTGAGGTAGAACTGCTCGGTACCTGGCTCGAGGCCGAGGCGGGCTGCGTCGAGCAGGGCGGCCATGAACACGGATGGGTTGTTGGAGGCGGCGATCTCGAGATCGGTGCGGCCGGACCGGTCCTTGCGCCCCTTCTTCAGTGCGCCCTGGGCGAGACGTACGAACGTCTCTGGCTTGACGTGGGAGGGCAGCACGGTTTGGAAGTCGGACTGGTATGCGGCGATCATTCCGCGGGGGCTGTCGTCGCGCTTGGCGACGGCGTTCTGCAGGGTGGTCATGCTGCGCTCCTGATGTCGGTGATGAAGCTGGTCTTGCGGGTGCCCTTCTTCAGGTAGGGCGGGTTGTCGCCGCGTCCCGGGACGCGGGTGGCGATGTGCGTTTCGATGGAGGTGTCGTCGTCGCCGGGCGTGACGGTCACTGCGCGCCGTCCTTCGCCGATCGCATCGAGAACGAGCGATGCGGCGTGCTGGCGTTCGGCTTTCGCGGCATCTTCCGCGTCGATCGCAGCGAAGTAGCGGTCGGCCAAGCTCGGCTCGATAGGCACCGCATCGGTGCCGTCGAATCCGGGTGCGAGCTTGCGCAGGGTTTCGTAGGTGGTGGTGTCCTCGTCGATGTCCGGGCGGGTCGGGTTCGATCCGCCCGGCAGTGTGGCGAGGAACGCGAGTGCTTCGCCCCGCAACCACCGGATCTCCTCTTCCACCTCCGGTGTTCGGTGAATGACGTACTCGGCGAACGAGAGCCGCGAGTTGACTACCGCGAAATGCACCACCTCGGCGTCGAGGGTGTCCATTTGCCACAACCCCTGCGCCCGGTAGAACACGGGGATCTCGTCGGTGCCGGGAGTGCCGAACTCGTATCCGGATGCGTCGGACTTGAGTTCGAGGATGCGGCGCCGGCCACCGGTACGCCAGATCAGACGGTCTGGGTTCGAGTACTGCCAGATCCGCTGATCGTTCCGCCACGTTCCGGTGCGCACGATCCGCCACTCGGGATGCTGGTCGGCGAACCATGCGGCGATAGCCGGTTCGAGGTAGTGGCCGCGGCGCATCTCGTCGGTCGACTCGTCAGCAGGAACGAGGCCGGCCATCTCATGCCACAGCGAGAACCGGTTGCCCCAGCCCGGCGGGTTCAGCCGCAACATCGCCGGGATCTTCGATGCGGTCAGCGCAGCACGCCATTCCGGAGAGCCAGGTTCGAGTGGCGTGTCGAGCAAGGTGGCGCTCATTCATCCCACCCGCCTACGACGTCGTTGTCGTTGTCGTTGATGGTGTGTCCGTGGTACTGGGCCTTGAAGGTGCGCGCGTTGATGAGGTCGTTCGCACACCCGGCCGGCTTGCACGCGGTGGTGCGCACCATGGGGCATTCCGGTTTCGGGCACTGCCACTTCGGCCCCGGATCCGGGAACGTGGTGACACCGAGCTGGTGGTCGAGTTGGATTTCGTGGGCGCGGTCAGCAGCGGCGCCGTGATCGATGTCGGTCACTCGGTGCCCCCGAGAACAATGGACACCGACTCGGCAGAGCCGGATGCGGTAGGCCATCCGCCATTGCTACCGCCATTGCTCCGCTTCGGCTCGGCCTTGCCCTCGTCGAGCTTCGCGAGGATCAGCTTGTACACCGCACTGAGTCCTTCTCGGACCGACCTGTCGTCACAGTCGGCCATGTACGCAATGTCGCCGTAGGCATCAACGAATGCAGCCATGGCTGCGTCGATGATCTTCTCGTCGGCTTGTTCCCGTTCGAGGCGTTCCGCTTCGGCGCGCAATGCTGTTGCGCTGGCCTTGTAGTGGATGGTGTTGAGGAAATCCGCTGCGGCCCGCAACGATTCTGGGGTGTGGGTCATGGGTGACTCCTGTAATGGCTGATGAAGAACCGAGTCCGGTGCTGGTCGCCGTGCACGACATCGGACTTCCAGCACGGCAAGTCGTCCTTCCATGCGCGGTAGAACTCGCGTTCGTCGACTTCGATCCAGTCGGCGTGGCCGGCAGGCACCGGCGGCAAGAGTGGCGTCGGCGGTCGATCCCAACTACCGGAGGGATCTCGGTGCCCTGTCCACTCCTCGGACGGATCGGCACCCGGATCGCCGTACGTGTTGATCGCAGTCATGACACGCTCCTGCTCACCCGGTAGCACCACTGGCACATGCCTTTCGATCCGACGAGGACCGTTCCGGGGAACTGTTCGGCGCGTGTGCCTTTCGGCCGAATCAACCGGTGGCAGTTGGGGTTCTCGCAGCGTTTGAGTTCGATGTCCATGCGGATCGACGCTGGCGCCGGATACAGTTCCCGATCTTCGGAGAAGGCCTCCCACAAGGCCGGATCCGGCTTCAAGGCCGGATCCGGCTTCAAGGCCGGACGGTTCAGGATGGATCGAGCCCAGGCGTCGATGGCGTTCGAGAGGGATTCGTCATCGACGATCAGTTGATCGTGGTCGTCGAAGATGGCGGTCATGCTGCGTTCCCTTTCTGCACCATGCTGATGTAGTCGTCGTGGGCTTTTATGAGGGCGTCGATGATGTCGGCGCCGAGTTGGTGGTCGAGCCGGTTCTGCAGCGGGACTGGTGCTGCGAGATACAGTTCGGCGAACGTGACAGCTTGCACGGTGACGCCCTGGTCGATGAGCTTCTTGGAGCGGCGCACCGCGTTTGCGCGGCGCTGGTAGTCGGTGTGCGCTGCCTTGCATGGGTCGCAGGCTTTCTCGCCGCGGCGGAGGTGGGTGTGGTACCCGCTGTTGGTGCCGCAGGAAACCTGGCCGTGCATAGGTGGATGGAGGCTCACTGCTGGGACTCCGCTCGGGCGTTGCGGTACTTGGCGATGCCCCACGCGATCGCATGGCAAGCGATGAGATAGTGGTGATCCCAGTCCTGCGTGTCCCACTCATAGGTGTCGGTGAACTCGAATCCGTCGTAGTTCCAACGGTTGACGGCATCGTGGAACAGGGACTCGTCGAACGTATGGATGTCGTTGATCACGCGGTGACGGAGGTCCTCCCACGCATCCGCAGCCGGACCCGCGCTGTAGTGCCGCTGGTAGAGGAACTCCCGAACGACAGCAGATGTCGCCTTCTCTTCCGAGAACGTGCGCGTCGCCCGCCGGGCAGCATCGTTCGTGATCTTCTCCGCCCAGTAGTGCGGATTGATCCGACCCCGGTCGAGGGAGAAGAACTCGAACATGTCGTGTTCGCGGGCGAACGTGTACGACTCGAGGTCACCATCGATGCAGAGGTGCCCGGGCCACGTCGTGAGCGTCCAAGACCAGATTCCGGTTCCAGGCTTCGCGAACTGGATATGCCGGTACACGCCGTCGTCCTGCAGCACGGTCATCTCGTGGTCACGAGTCTCTGAGGCGAACTGGCGGGCAGCGCACTGCTCAGCGGATTCAGCGTTACTGCGCCGCCGGCGGGTGTGGTACCTCAGCACAGCCCGCTGAACGGCTGTCATGCTCGGCCGTGCGATGCGTCCGGCAGCGCCGGGACGGGCAACCAGCTGCGGAACGAAGTCGATGCTCACTGCCACACCCCCACGAACATGAGGCCACCGAGACCAACGGTGAACAGGCCGAGGAACAGACCCGCGAACCATCCGAGCTTGGCCTTGGGGGCAGCGACGAGCTCGCCGCGGTCAACAGCGAAATGGTCAGACATCGGAAGGCTCCTCACGGAACGTTGGTGGACGCTGCTCATCCCAGAGCGCGTCATGAATCGGGGTATCGGACGCGGACTTGCGGTTACGGGCAGCGAAGAAACCGATGCTGGCAACAGCAATCCGCAGGTCAGCGGGATCCGGGGAGGTCATCGCTGCTCCTCCCACTTGCTGACGGGCGCCGTGTACACGGGCTCGTCATGGCAGGCACCGGCGACCAGGCCGCCGGCGAATAGGCAGGCAAGGAACAGGGATGCGCGGAGTCGGGTCATGCTGCTCGCCTCCCCCGCCGCTGCGGCGCCGGCATTTCCGGGGAGCCGGCAGCGATCCAGTCGGCGACCGCCTCTTCAGTGAAGAAGAACCGGCAGTGCGGCTGCCTCGGCAGATGCTTGAGGGCACCCGAGTTCGCAGCATTGCGCACACGAACCTCACCGCGGCCCGACACGGCCATCACTTCGGCGACAGTCAACGGTTTCTTGAGGGTCATGCGTTCACCACCAAACGGTCTGTTGTGACAGCGATCTGCATCGGGCCGAATCCGTCGTGGTAGTCGGCCTCGACGAGGGCGAGATGCTCGCCGGAGGAGCTGATGTAGAACTCGACGACGTCGACACGCTCGCAGCCGTCCAGCCGGAGGCAAGTGGCGATCATGCTGCACCGCCCTCGTCCACAGCAGTGTTCGCGAGTAGGTCCTCGGCGAGCTGCTTGGCGTCTTCCGGCGACAGGTTGATCTCGAAGTTCGTCGGGCCCGCCGCAATCGCGAGCATCACGACGTCATCGCCGTCCTCGGTCTCCCCCAGCCCGGTCGCGATGATCAAGCCATCGACGTCGACCGACGGGATCGGCAAGGCGTAGTAGGTGACAGGCTCGAATTGGTTGATGGTCATGCCTCGGATTCCTCGATCTCGGGCCAGGTGATTCGGGACGATCGCTGGATGACGCACTCGGCGCCATAGCGGCGCAACAGATCTGCGCGCTTCTTCGCAGCCGACCGGGACTTGTACGTCTTGCGGGTTGTGGGCCACACGAAGTCGGTGGTGCCGAGCATCTCGACGTAGTTGCCTTCGGGCTTCCATCCGGCCGGCGCCCACCCGGGGGTGAGTTCGGTGACGATCTCGCCGTCCGGCAGCTCCACGTCGAAGGTGCTTCCTTCGGGCATCGAGGTGATGACGACGCGGTACAGGTAGTCGGTCACGCTGCATCACCGCCGTGGATCTGTCGCGGAAGCTCGAGCGTGCCGTTCGCCTCGACATAGGAGGTGATCCACTTCCACGCGATGTCCTGCCCCTTCGGCAACAACCGTGTGGTGACGAAGGATCGACCGGTCGTCTCGTCGGTGTACTTCGAGTTCTCCGCCCAGCCGTTGCGGATCGCGGTGGCGGTGGCCTGCCCGGCGTCGGAGCGATCGCCGCGCACCGTCATGCCCTTGTGCGCAAGGAACGCCATCACATGCTTCTGGAGAATCCAGATGCCGTGAATCTTCTTGCCCCAGGTCTGCACCTCACGGGCGAAGTCCTGCCGATTGATCGACGTCGTCGACGCCGAGTGCGCCTCGGCCTTGGCGACCATCGGGGCGTCATGCTCAACCTTCGCTTCGAGCTGGCGACGCTTGGACGCCTCGAGTTCAGCGCGGTCGTACTCGTCAGCAGCCATACGTAGTGCTTCACTCATCGACTGCGGAAGCGCGAACGGTGCCGGCGTCTGGGTTTCGGCGACGCGGGTCTGGATTGCGAAGTACGCCTGCGCCGCGGCAACCTCAGGCTTGTTCGGGTCGCCGTTCATCGCAACGAGGTACGCAGCAAAGCGGGAGAGCTCGAAGTCCTCCTGCTCGGAACCGCCACCCTGCGGGCGGACGACCACTTTGCGGGATCCCGCAAAGTGGCTGGACACGTCGTGCCCCTGGTTCTCCGCGGCCTTCATCGCCCGCTCGATCGGAACCATGAAGTTCCGCCACGCGGAGTAGCCCATCACCGGGGCGAGGTCGCGGGCCGACCAGAACTCCGAGCCGTCTGGTCGGGTCTGACGGATGGCGTCGAACGGGGACTCTGCACCATCC
>NZ_JADZGH010000182.1:0-10986 GCF_015865005.1 Rhodococcus sp. CX | reverse complement strand
CCCGCCGCCGGTGCCGAATTGGAGGCAGCAACGCTGCCAGTGGGAGTTGATGCCGTATGTCCGATGTGCTCGCCTGGATCGGAGCTATTGGAGGGCTCCTGGGTGGAGGCGCTGGACTTGGGTTCGGGGTTTCCGGCTTCGTCCAGTCGCGACGCGCAAACAAGATTGCTCAAGACGCCCGCGATTTTGCTGAGAGTGGACATCAACTGAGTTCGGACGCCAACGACCTCTCCCGAGAGGCGAACCGCATCGCTGTAGATGCGCGTCAACTCGCTGAAGAAGCGAACACGATCTCCATGCGTGCGGAAGCACGTGAGACCGAAATCAACGATGTCCGCTGGGTAGGTGCATGGAAAGAGCCTGGGCGCTACATCCTGACCAACCGGGGCCAGGACGAAGCCATCGGGGTGAACGCCACCGTCACGGTAGACGGGGAAGAGGCGCATCGGCGGGTCGATTCGGTACCCGCTGGTGGTTACCTCGCGTTCGAGCTGCCGGGAGCGCGCGACCAGTTCCGACGCGAGCAGGCGGAGATCGCCGCTTACAATCGGCACACTGCGGCCGGCCGATATGCGGTCTACCCCATCCACATGGCCAACACGATTCTTGAACGGGTGGTGTGGGTAACTCCGCTCGGCAAAGAGCGCATCCACGACATCCAGTCGCCGATCAGCAACCTCGGAGAACCGTAGTCTGCATTGGGGATTGCCTGGGTCGACCGGTATTTTGGGATCTGGCATTGGTTGTCCTATCTGTGTCGTGGCCGTCAGCTGTTGCCTCAGCTGGCGGCCTTTCTTATGCCGCTCGCGACGTCCGCTTCGACGTAACTCGAGTCGAAGTAGGGGACATCTTGCCCACGAAAAGCGTGCCCGGGAGAACCCGGAGTGCCTCCTCGATGAGCGCGCCGATCTGCTTGGTGCAGGTCTTCCGCTCGCCGGTGACGAGCATGTGAATGAACTGCCGAGAGCAACCGACGTAGCGCGCCAATCGCGCCTGCGAGAAGTCAGCGTTCTCCATGTACCGGACCAGCAGATCGGGGTCTCGGACTTGCATCCAAACTCCCCTCGATCGTTTCCGCCTCGTTGCGGTGTTCACGATCATGCCCCTCCTCCATCTCGTTGTCAACGACTTAGACGCAAGAGTGGCATAGCGGTTGACATCCTGTCAACGGGTGAATGCCACATCCCGGCTGTTAGCAGGTAAGAGAACGGTTAGACGTGTCCCCGGCTAGTTGACACAATCGTGCGTGTCTATTCGATTCGCTAGTTGACAGTCGCCGAATGCTCGACTCGACACCACGCGACATGACCTAGGAGGCTCATCTCTGTGCACGAGTTCAAGCGGTTCATTCAGCAGCAGCTCGATGCTCGCGGTTGGAAACAGGCTGATCTCGTCCGCGCCTCCGGGCTGTCCCGGTCGCACGTGTCGAAGCTGATACGCGACAACCGGGAGCATCTCGGACAGATGCCCGACGATGACACGATCGCCGGCCTCTCTCGCGGATTCAACGTCCCCGAGGATGTCGTGCGAACCGCAGCGTCGCGGGCCCTGGTCGGCTACGAGGACGACGGTCGACCGATTCACTTGGATCTCACCGAGGTCTCGACGGACGCACTGCTTCAGGAAGTGCGCCGGCGAATCGAAGAGACAGGAGCAAGACATGGAACAGGCACCGCGCAAGAGCAGAAACCGCGGACGGAAGCGGGCGGCACGAAGCACCGCAGCTCGTCTGGCTCGGATCGCGGCCGGTCAGGAGCCCCCATGAAACGGGGCAAGGTCGCACGCTTGCCCCGGAAGAACCAAGGCACTGATCTTGATCCTTCCTCCGGTCCGGGTGCTGTACACGTTGCCGGTGACCGGATGCCACCACCCGACCAACTGGGCCCCGAGGACATCCTCGCCGCGCACACAAGCGACGACCCAAGCGGCATGTACCCCGACGACACGGACAACTAAGGCGCAGCTTGCCGCCTGTACTGCACTTCTGCCACGAAAGGCCCCGTTCTTGGACAGCTACGGAGTTCGACTCTTTACCTTCGACATCAATCTGGGACGAGCACGTTCACTGCATCCACTCACGATGCCAGCAAGCAACGGCACCACATGGTCCTACCGCGATCACATCTTCACAGCCATGTCGACTCGACTGACTCAGTGCGCATACGGTCTTCCACCTCGATTGGATGGGCAGCCTCGGAACTCATCCCCCGACAGCGATCCGGTGTTGGAACTGCGTTCAGTCAAGCAACTCGGCGATCACATCTTTGGCGAGCTTCGGTACGGGCGCCCAGCTGGTCATGACTGGGCTGTTCCTACCGCGAGCAACGCCGGCCAGAACCCGATCAACCTGAGCCGATACGCACCCACACGGACCTATCGATTTGGATTCCTGTTTCCCGCGGCGGGCAATGAAGGAGTCTTAGCCGTTGAAACCGTTTCAGGAGCATGCCCGTCGAAGCACCTGGTGAACTGGGCACGACATTGGTCCCAGGAGGATGGGACCATGAACGGCACACCTGATATCTGGTACAAGCTCAACGCCCGGGGGATGGCCGACCCTCAGCAGGTGAAGACCTTCCTTCAATCCAGCAGCGTCGAAGAGCTCGTACTGATCAAGAAGTCGGTCGGGGCATCTCGAATGACTCGCCGCGAGGAGTTCCGTGTCACAAGCCGGCTGGATCCCGCCGGCAAGAGCAGATCACTCAAGAAGCTTCAGGGAGTACTGCTCAGCCAGAAAAGCGACGCGGACCTTGCTGACGAACTCGCACAGGAACTCGGGACGGGGGTCGCCGCGCTCGGACTCGACGATGCTTGGCTCGTCATCGACACCGGCAGAGGCAGGAAGCAAGTAAGCCCTTCTCGATTGCCTGAGATCTTCACCTACCCGATCAGCAACAGCAGGCCGTCCGACCAGGACATTCGCGATGAGGTCAGAATCCAGATCAGTCGGATCGCGTCAGTAGCTCACGCTACGATCGGCTTCACGGGATGGTGAGGAGGGTTGCATGTTGGGACGATTTGATCTGAGCCCAATCTTCCGTGCCCACTGGAAAGTCCTTAGCAAGGACACCCAAAACGGAACGGAGCCAGATTGGCCAGCTCGCCTAGGACTTCTCCTACCGAGCATCTCCGCACCAGCAGCGATGATCATCTGCGGGTGGAGCTTGGCTCAGCCCACGGCACTTCTGACAGCAGTGGCGCTGCTGGCTGGGGCCTTGATCGCGGCATTCGCCGAGTTGTCTTCACTCAGGATCAAGCTCAGCGAAAGGTACGATCCCGGCGAACAAGACGGAGAGAACGACAAAGCTGCAATTGACGAAAGCGTGACACACGTTCTGTTCGCATCGTTCTTGCTATTTGTCAACGCCGCAGTCCTGACTATTGGCCTCGCCATGGCGCCAGAAGACGCCAAGTCCCTGACAGGCCCTGCTGCCTGGATCAGCGCCGGCCTGTTCACCTACACGGTGATCTTGGCTTTGATGCTGATTCCACGCCTCCTCTATGCCTACACACAGGCAAACAAGGTGCGAGACGACTTGAACGGCTTCTACATCGGCCGATGAACTCCTACTGAGTTCCACTGGTTGACTGCTACAGCAGCACGGTGGAGTCACCCATGCGTGACGACACCATGTAGCAGAAATCCGACAGTATTGTTCGAACACATGTTC
The DNA here is from genome assembly GCF_015865005.1 of Rhodococcus sp. CX. Lineage (NCBI taxonomy): Bacteria > Bacillati > Actinomycetota > Actinomycetes > Mycobacteriales > Nocardiaceae > Rhodococcus > Rhodococcus sp. CX. The sequence goes on along the minus strand of NZ_JADZGH010000182.1, from coordinate 7,315 downwards.
TAATCCTGGGCATGCGGAGGAGAACGTACCCACACCGCTGGCACCCGTGGCGCCACCTCGGACACCACTACCCGCGCATGCATGTCAGCTGCGAATACAAGCTCAGCGGCCGCGCGAGAGGCATCCTGACAATCCACGGGATCTACCTCGACTGCCGCCTCACCCAAGCCGGCCGCCGATGCACACTCACCCACGAAATCGTCCACCTCGAGCGCGGCCCCGTCCCCCGACATCCATACTTTGCCGCGCTCGAGGAACACATCGTCGACGTCCTCACCGCCCGTAGACTCATCGCACTCCCTCACCTCATCGACAAGCTCCTGTGGACCCAGCATCCACACGAACTCGCCGACGAGCTGTGGGTGGACGTCGACACCCTCACCACCCGCGTGCAGCACCTCACCAGAGAGGAGCGCGCGCACATCAACCGCGAGTTGGCACGTCGCCAGCCCTGGAACAACTAGAGGTCACATGGCCACCGTCAGCGCGTACGACACCGCGAAAGGCAAACGGTACCGCGTCCGCTTCCGCACACCCCAAGGCCGCCAAACCGACAAGCGCGGCTTCACCACCAAGAAAGCCGCCGAAGCATTCGCCGCCACAGTCGAAGTCGACAAACTCCGCGGCACCTACATCTCCGCCTCCGCCGGCCGCGTCACCATCGGCGAACTCTACGAACAATGGCACGACGAACAAGTCCACCTGAAGGACTCAAGCCTCGAACGGTACCGCGCATCATGGTCCGGCCAAGTCGAACCCGAATGGGCAACGATCGCGGTCGCCGATGTCGACCAAGGCGACGTCCAGGCATGGATAGCACGCATGTCCCGCAGCGGCCTGTCACCCTCAACGGTCCGCAAGGCACACCACCTCCTGTCGATGATCGTCGACACCGGGGTGCGGGACCGATGCGTGGCAGCGAACCTCACTGCCGGTGTGACATTGCCACGGCTACGGAAGAAGGAACCGACATTCCTCAGTTCGGATCAGGTGCTCGAGCTCGCCGGTAACTCGGGGCGCGGGGAGCTCGTCACGCTCACGCTCGGGTTTACCGGATTGCGGTGGGGTGAGATGGCTGCCATGCGCGTGAAGCGGTGGGATTCGCAGCGGCGTCGCCTCGCAGTCGCCGAGGCTGTCACCGAGGTGAACGGCCAGTTGAAGTGGGGCACCCCGAAGACACACGAGGTTCGGTCGGTTCCGGTACCGGGGTTCCTGGCTGCACGGCTCAACGAGGCCGTGAAGGGGCGCACGCCGGACGATCTGTTGTTCCCTGCGCGAGGTGGTGGCGTCATGCGCAACAAGAACGCGCGCCGCGACTGGTTCGACGCGGCGGTGCTCGCCACGTTCCCGCCAACCGAAGAACCGGAGGATGGCAAGAAGCCGGTGCCGTCGCTCGAGGTGACCCCACACGATCTGCGGCACTCGGCGGCATCGATCGCGATCCGCGCCGGCGCCAACGTCAAGGCCGTGCAGCGGATGCTCGGGCACGCATCAGCGTCGATGACGCTCGACATCTACGGGCATCTGTTCGAGGACGATCTCGACGACGTGGCCGCTGCGATCGACGCCGAAATCAACCCCACTGGCGCGAATGTCCTACCGCTTCGGAAGGGTCAGGCGTGATCCGAGTGTGGGCAAAATGTGGGCAGAAATGCGGAGAGCCACATTCCGAGGCTCGGAATGTGGGCTCTACCTGCACTAACTCTTGTGGGGCGGGCGGGGCTCGAACCCGCGACCAATGGATTATGAGTCCACGGCTCTAACCGACTGAGCTACCGCCCCATCACGGCCGTCTCCGGCTGCGCGCCCAGAATGCTACCCGTCTTCGCGGGGAGGTTCGCACACCGGGTCACCGATGGCTCGCAACGAGATCCGCGGGCACTCCTCGCCACTTCAGAACCTCGGTCGGGAAATGGAGAATGATATTCTCGTCACTGAAATCATTGTTTTCAGCGATCTTCCCGCAGACGAGAGGCGTGCGATGGAGGGATTGAAAGACAAGGTCGTCCTGGTGGCAGGCGCCGCGACCGGGCTGGGCGCCGACTCCGCCGCCCGACTGGCCCGGGAGGGCGCAAAGGTCGTCGTGGGCGACCTGGACGGCGCCGGGGCCGAGAAGACTGCCGCTGCCATCGGCGAGGCGGGCGGCGCCGCGACCGCAGTCCAGTTCGACATCTCTGTCGACGAGTCGGTGCGGGCGCTCGTCGACGCCGCGATCGACACCTACGGAAAGCTCGACGCGGTCCACATCAACGCGGGCGACATGGGCTCGGTGTCGAAGGACACCGACGTCGTCGACATCGACCTGGACATCTGGGATCGCATGATCGCCGTGAACCTGCGCGGCCACATGCTCGTCACCCGGCACACGGTTCCCCACCTGCTCGCGGCCGGTGGCGGCGCGATCGTCTACACGTCGTCGATCGCGTCGTTCACCGGCGATCCGCAGCGGCCCGCATACGCCGCGACCAAGGCCGGGATCAACGCCCTCACACGGCACGTCGCCTCGCGCTGGGGTCGCGAGGGCATCCGGGCGAACGCCGTCGCCCCGGGTCTGATCCTCACCGACGAGATCCGCACGGGCGCCGACCCCGACCTTCTGAAAGCCCTCATCGGCCGGTCCCGCAGCACTCGGGCCGGCGAAGCCCGCGACGTGTCGAGCATGGTCGCCTATCTGATGTCCGACGAGGGCTCGTGGATCAACGGGCAGATCGTCAACGTCGACGGCGGCACCGTTCTGCGCTGAGAGTCGCGCGAGCCCTGAAAAGAAAAAGACCCCCACCCGGATCGGGTGGGGGTCTTCTCTGCTCCCCCGGCTGGACTCGAACCAGCAACCGTTCGATTAACAGTCGAATGCTCTGCCAATTGAGCTACAGGGGATTGTCCTGCGGTGCTCCGCGGTTTCCCTCGGTGCGAGAAGAACTGTAGCGTTTCACCCTCCGCGGTACCAAATCGCCTGCATGTGGGCATGCGGCGCCCGATCGGGCAGGATGTACGCGACGCGCAGACACGGGTGGAAAGGACTCTCACATTGATCGGATTGTTGGTCGGGGTGGCGGCGGGATATGTGCTCGGAACACGAGCCGGCCGAGCCCGGTACGAACAGATCAGCAAGACCGCCAGGGCCGTGGCGGCAAGCCCCGTCACCAAGAAGGCCATCGAGGTGGGCCGTCAGAAGCTCGCCGACTCCATCAATCCGCAACCGAAGCTCGAACCGATGAAGCCGATCGACGAGCAGACGACGATCATGATTCCGCGTGATCAGCTGAAGCGATAGCAGCTCAGCCGGCCAGCCCCTCGCCGGTGGCGTCGCCGATGGCCTGGTCCAGCAGGCTACGGCGGTACTGCTCGAGCGCCACGAGATCGCCGAGCAGGGCGTGGAATTCGTCGGACTCGGTGGCCGGCGAGATGCGCTGCAGCTTGGACTTGAGTTCGGCGACCTGCTCGCCCACCCAGACTTCCTGCAGCCGCGCGAGCACCCCACCGATGTAGCGCGGCATCCGCTCGTCGTCGGCGGGCAGCGGCTCGACGGCGAGCTCGCTGACCAGTGAATGCGCGACCGGGTCGGTCGCGGCCCGGCTCACGGCGTCGACCCATTCGGCGCCCCCGAGCCCGGCTCCGGTGCCCCCGGCGGCGGCAACGGCCTCACGCACGGCGGCATAGGCGGGATCGGTGAACGTCTCCCCCGGCAGTGAGTCGAACACGGTGCCGGCGATCCCCGGATACTGCAGCGCCGCCTTCAACGCGTCGCGTTGCGGCCACAGCGACGGATCGTTCGGCCGCGGGCGACGCAGCACCGACGCCGGCGGCTCGGAAGTCGATGCCGCAGCCGCACGGGTCCTCGCCTCCGGCGCTCGACTACCGCGCCGCGCTTCCTCCTGCACGCGACGACGCACGGTCGGGATGTCGTCCCAGCCCACCCAGTGCGCGAGCTGCACCGAGTAGTTGTCGCGCAGCGAGCGGTCCTTGATGCGGGCGACGACCGGCACGCAGCGGCGCAGCGCCTCCACGCGACCTTCCGCGGTGTCGAGGTCGTGCTCGGCGAGAATCGACCGGACGACGAACTCGAACATCGGGGTGCGGCGGGCGACCAGATCCCGTACGGCCCCGTCGCCGCTGGCCTGGCGCAGTTCGCACGGGTCCATGCCCTTCGGCGCGATCGCCACGAACGTCTTGGCTGCGGTCTTCTGATCGCCCTCGAACGCCTTCATCGCCGCGGCCTGCCCGGCCGCGTCACCGTCGAAGGTGTAGATGATCTCGCCGCGGAAGTAGCTGTCGTCCATGAGCAGTCGTCGCAGCATCGACAGGTGTTCGTCGCCGAAGGCCGTACCACAGGACGCCACAGCGGTTTTCACGCCGGCCAGGTGCATCGCCATCACGTCGGTGTAGCCCTCGACGATCACCGCCTGATGCGATTTGGCGATCTCCCGTTTCGCGAGATCGAGACCGAAGAGCACCTGGGACTTCTTGTACAACACCGTTTCCGGGGTGTTGACGTACTTCGCTGCGAGGGTGTCGTCGTCGAACAGCCGCCGCGCGCCGAAGCCGATGACGTCGCCGGCGAGATTGCGGATGGGCCACAGCAGGCGGCGGTGGAAGCGGTCGATGGGACCGCGGCGGCCCTGCTTCGACAATCCCGCCGCCTCGAGTTCGGCGAACTCGAAACCCTTCGACAGCAGGTGCTTGGTGAGCGCATCCCACCCGGCGGGCGCGTAGCCGCAGCCGAACATCTGCGCGGCAGCAGCGTCGAAGTTGCGTTCGGTCAGGTAGTCGCGCGCTGCCTGCGCGTCCGGGGTGCGCAACTGTTCGGCGTAGAAGGCCTCTGCGGCAGCGTTCGCGGCGATCAGCCGGGCACGGGTACCGCGGTCGCGCTGGACGGACGGGCCACCGCCCTCGTAGTTGATGGTGTAGCCGACCCGTTCGGCGCACTGCTCGACCGCTTCGACGAAGCTGATGTGCTCGATCTTCTGCAGGAACGAGTAGACGTCGCCGCCCTCACCGCAACCGAAGCAGTGGAAATGGCCGTGGTTGGGCCGGACGTGGAACGACGGGGACTTCTCGTCGTGGAACGGGCACAGGCCCTTCATCGAGTCGGCACCGCCGCGTTTGAGCGCGACATAGTCGCCGACGACGTCCTCGATGCGAATGCGGTCGCGGATGGCCGCGATGTCTCTGTCGGAAATTCGGCCGGCCACGGGACGAGTCTAAGCGCTCGCCGACCGCTACCCCCAGCCCGCCTGCGCGGCCAGACTGTCCTTGTCGATCCGCTCCAGCCGGGACTCGGTGCACGAGGCGATCTGGTCGACGACGACCCGCACGCGCGCCGCGTCGTCCTTCGCGTCCTCCCATGCCGGGACGAACAGCGGATCGAGGCCGACGGGGGCGGTGCGCAGCAACCATTCGGCGACCCGGTGGATGCGTTCACGCTGGCGTTCCTGCCGCTTGCGGTGCGCCCCGTCGGACATGACGAACTGCAGTGCCATGGTCTTGAGCAGCGCGACTTCGGCGGCGACGAGCGGCGGCACCACGAGGTCCGCGGCGTAGCGGCTGACCGGTTCCCCGCCGGTGACCTCGCGGGTGCCGCTGATCGCGGCGGTGGCGTAGCGGCCGACAAGTTCGCTGGTGAGTCTCTTCAGCGCAACCGAACTGGCGAGAGTGCCGTCGTAGACGCCGACGCCGAGGATCACCGGCATCCGGGACAACCGCTCGGCGGCCTCGACCAGTTCGTCCGGGATCAGGTCGGAGAACTCGCGCATGCCGACGTCGACGAGTCCCTGCACGGACGCCGGGTCGGACAGCACCCGCAGGTCGATGCGGCCGTCGATAACACCGTCCTCGACGTCGTGCACCGAATAGGCGACGTCGTCGGACCAGTCCATGATCTGCGCCTCGAGGCACTTCTTCCGGTCCGGTGCGCCCTCGCGGATCCACGCGAGGACCTCGGCGTCGTCGTCGTACGCACCGAACTTCGCGCCGGACCGGGGGCGGGTCCACGGATACTTCAGGGTCGCGTCGAGGGTCGCACGGGTGAGGTTCAACCCGGCGCTGTGCCCGGCCGGGTAAAGGATCTTCGGTTCCAGGCTGGTCAGGATGCGCAGGTTCTGCGCGTTCCCCTCGAAGCCGCCGCAGCTCGCCGCGACCTCGTCGAGCGCCCGTTCACCGTTGTGCCCGTACGGCGGGTGCCCGATGTCGTGGGCGAGACCGGCGAGATCGACCAGGTCAGGGTCGGCACCGAGTCCCTCCGCGATGCTCCGGCCGATCTGCGCGACCTCCATCGAGTGGGTCAGCCGGGTGCGCGGGGTGTCGCCGTCGCGAGGCCCGACGACCTGCGTCTTGTCGGCCAGCCGGCGCAGCGCGGCGCAGTGCTGGACACGCGCGCGGTCCCGCGCGAACGGGGTGCGTTCGGCGGCCGCGGCCTCCGCACCGGCGATTCCCGACCGTTTGGGGGCCTCGACGACGCGGCGCTCGAGTTCGTGTTCGGTGTAGCCCTGCATCCACCCTCCTCAGCTGCGCCGGAACTCACTGCGCGGCGGTGTAGGGAAAGTCCGCCGAGCCGTGCGTCAACTGGTACCAGACCAGGGCACCGGTTTCCCGGGCGATACCGTGGATCTGCGATTCGCGGGTGAACACCGCCGGTCCCGTCCGGGTCGGGGCGGTCCACGCCTCGAGCCCGGCGTCGCGCGCCATGGTGCGGGTCCGCAGCGAATGCCACGGATCGCTGACCAGCACCGCCGACGACATGCCCCGCTCGTGCATCTCCCGGCTGACCGCCTCGACGCTGAGCAGCGTGTCGGTGCCTTCCTCGACCGCGAGGATCGCCTCGCCCGGCACCCCGCGCGACATCAGATAGTTCTTGCCGGCCGCGGCCTCGGTGTAGAGGTCGCCTTCCTGCTTGCCGCCGACGGTCACGACCGTGTCGGACACCCCGTTCTCGTACAGCTGCACGGCCTGTTCGAGCCGGGCTTCGAACACCGACGAGGGTGTCCCCGAGTACTGGGCGGCACCGAGGACGACGATCGCGTCGGCGTGGCTCCAGTCGTCGATCCGGGCGACCTGCCAGACCCGCACCGCGGTGCCGGCGACGACCGCGATCGCGGCAAGAATCACGCCGACCACGATCCGCCGGGTCCACCGTGCGAAACCCGCACCGACGCCGCGACGCTGCGAGGCGGGCGGCGGGTTCGGCCGGGATCGGCGGGCTGCGGTACTCACCCCACGATTCTGCCAGCGCCCGCGCCGCGTTCGGTCGACGACGCGCCACGTACGCGCACGCGCACCGCTCCCGCGACCGTTAGATTCGACGCCATGCCCGTGTACT
>NZ_JADZGH010000181.1:25525-29313 GCF_015865005.1 Rhodococcus sp. CX | reverse complement strand
CCCTGCCCCGCCGCGACGATTCGGCGCGGGCCGCGTCGAGGAACTTGCGCCACGCGACGGCGACGAGCCAGCCCTTCGGGTCGCGCGGCGGGTCGTCGGGCCACGTTTCCAGCGCCCGGATCAGCGCTTCCTGCACGGCGTCCTCGGCCGACGCGAAGTCCGCGCCGCGCCAGACGAGGATGCCGATCACCGCGGGCACCAGTTCCCGCAGCAGGGCCTCGTTCACTCGGTCGCCGTGGGTTGCTCGGTGAGGAACGGCCGCACTTCGAGCCATTCGTGGAGCGGTTCGCCGCCGCGGCCGGGCGCGGCCGAGAGTTCCGCGGCCAGCTCGTACGCGCGTTCGCGGGAGTCGACGTCGATGATCATCCACCCGGCGATCAGGTCCTTCGTCTCGGCGAACGGACCGTCCGTCACGGGCGAACGTCCCTCGCCGTCGTATCGCACGAAGGTGCCCTCGGGCGCCAGGGCCTGTGCGTCGACGAACTCTCCGGATTCCTCCAGCCGTGCCGCGAAGTCACGCATGTACCGGATGTGCGCGTCGACCTCCTCCGGCGTCCACCGGTCCATCGGCACCGCGTCGCCGACGGGGTCCGGTCCGCCTCGGTAGTGCTTGAGCAGCAGGTACTTCATGGTTGGCCCTCCTCGGTCACACGGCCCGTGTCGGCCGTTCCTACCCCTGGGACGGAGCCGGGGTCGCGTTCTCGACACCGACCAGCGTGCCGGGTTCCGCCGGACATCGAGACGGATTCGACCGGCCCGTCGGGCGACGCGGTCCGCGGTCAGGATTCGGTGGGACGGGGCTGGGCCAGGATCGCGGACCCGACCCAGCGGCGCAGGTAGCGGCGCATCTCGTCGTCGCTGCGCGGCGGGTGCCCGGGCGAGACGAAGAACGACTGCATCGTGCGCAGCAGGTACTCGACGAGCTCGTGCAGCGACTCCTCGTCGTATCCGTAGCTCTCCCAGTCGACGTCGAAGCGCCGGATCATCGTCATCCCGAACAGCTGCGCCTCGTCGGAGGTCATGCGGTCCGGGACGGCGTTCGAGTACGAGTTGGACAGCAGAATGCCCAGATGCGGTGTGCGCCGGACCTCCGCGAGGGTGTAGACCACGCCTTCGGTCATCGCTTCGGCCGGGTCCTCGATCCCCCGGACCTGTTCGGTGAGCCGGTCGAGGAATCCGGCGACGGATGCGATGGCGGCGGCCTGCATGAGCGCGTCGGCACTGGGGAAATAGCGGTACACCGTTTGCCGGATGACGCCGAGTGCTTCGGCGACGTCGGCGATGCTGATGGGCGCGCCGGTGCGGCCGATCAGGTCGACGGCGGCGGCGACGATCCGTTCGGATGCTTCCTCGTCGCTAGCCGGGGGACTTCCACCCCACCCACGCCTACCTGCCACTGACTGCTTCCTCGGTCGAGCGAGTCCGGGGCTCGACGTGCTCCCGGGAGCGGACGCCGGACCACGCGGACGGAGTGTCGAAAGTAGCACGGACCGCCCCCCGGATCCGGTTCACCAAACCCCCGCGAAACAGATCATACAAAGACTCAGCTGAATGTATGATCTGGATCACCGCGTCTCGTCGTGTCCGCACGAGCCCGCAGCTGCAGCCCCACTTCCGAACGACTCCGCTTTTCGAAAGACGAGGTATCGCAAGTGACCGACCTTCAAGTCCGCAAGATGCGTTTCGGGTTCGAGGACCACGACGTGCCGTTCCTGTGGAACGAGCAGAACCCGGCGTTCTCGAGCATGGCCAACGCGGTCTCGTTCCTCGCGGTCGGCTTCGAGAAGATGATCGTGCAGATGATCACCGAGGCGAAACCGCTGATCACCGATCCGGAGGTCGCTTCCGAGGCGGATGCGTTCATGCGCCAGGAGGGCCAGCATTCGACCGCGCACCGCCAGCACGTCAAGGCCCTGATCGAGCGGTACCCGGGGCTGCAGGAGACCCTCGACGACGTCATCGGCGCGTTCGACAAGCTCACCGCCGAGACGTCGCTCAACTACCGACTGGCCTACACCGCCGACCTCGAGGCCACCTTCACCCCGGTGTTCAAGCTGATGCTCGACAACGACGCGACCCTGTTCGCCCCCGGTGACGACCGCGTCGCATCGCTGTTCATCTGGCACTTCGTCGAGGAGGTCGAACACCGCAGTTCCGCGCTGATCATCTTCGACGCGATCGTCGGCAGCGATCTGTACCGGATGCGCGTGGCGCCCTCGGTGTTCCGGCACGTGCTGAAGGTCATCGAGATCGCGAGCGAGGGGTTCAACAAGCACGTTCCACTCGAGGAGCGGCAGATCGACGCGATGGCGATGTTCGCGCGGTACCGCCGCAAGCAGGCCCTGCGCCGGCTGATCCCGACCCTGACCGCCGAATACAACGGGCCGATGACCCGCGCGTTCGATCACCTGCCGCTCGGTGAGCAGCTCACCGCGCTCGCGGGGGTGGTGCGCAGCCAGATGCCCCGGCACAATCCCGAGCACGAGAAGCTGCCGGCGCTGGCCGGCGTGTGGTTCGATCGCTTCGACGCCGGCTACGACGTCACCCAGTGGTACACCGCCGACGCGAAGACTCAGGGGGCCAACTGATGTCGGACCTCTGCTCCCCCACCTTCGAGGATCTCGCCGTCCGGCTCGGCTTCTCGTGCGAGGAGGCCGGCGGGCTCGTCGAGTTCCGCAGCCCCACCGCGCTGGAGAACTGGACGCTTCCGGTCCTCGAGGTCACGATCGTCGTCGGCGCGGTCCTCGCGCTGGTGTTCGCGATCCTGCGGCTGCGGCGCCAGGGTGATCCGACGAATCTGGTGCTGTGGTTCGGCGCGACCGCCTACCTGTTCTTCATCGAACCGCCGCTGTACTTCCCGGCCGCGTTCGGCATCGAGGAACACGTCGACACGATGTTCGCGCACAACGTGTTCACGGTGGACTTCATGTGGGGCCGGTTGCCGCTGTACATCGTCGCGATCTATCCGCTGATGGCGACGCTCGCCTTCGAGATCGTCCGGATGCTCGGGGTGTTCACCCGCTACGGGGTGCTGGTCGGCGCGGTGTGCGTCGGTTTCGTGCACCACGCGTTCTACGAGATCTTCGATCATCTCGGCCCGCAGCTGCGGTGGTGGGAGTGGTCGCTCGACAATCCGATCAACCAGCCGTTCTTCGACTCGGTGCCGATTCCGAGCGTCGTGGTGTTCGCGGCGCTGTGGCCGATGTCGCTGGCCCTGTGCGTGCAGTTCTTCGTCGGCCGCCACGTCGACGCGGGCCGGCACTTCACCGGGGTGGAGCTGACGTGGCGCACGGTGGTGATCGGTCTGCTCGCGTCGGTCGGCACGTTCGTGCTGCCGCTGCCGGCCACCGTGCTGGGCATCGGCGGCGACACCGTCCGCGGCGTGGTGTATCTGGCGGAACTGGTGGTCGTGTCGGTGGTCGCGGTGGTCGTCCTCGGGCGGCGGTGGCGGGATCTGCGCGGCGCCGACGCCTCGGTGGAACGCCACACCAACCGGTTCGTGCAGGTCTACAGCCTCGTGTACCTGGGGGTGATGGCACTGCTGTGGGCCACCGCTCTTCCCGACTTCTTCGGGGCGGTCGACGGTGTCACCGGGAACGGTGATCCGGTCGGCAACCTCTGGTACACCATCGCGTGCTTCGTCGTCGCGCTCGTGTGCGTGGCCGCCACGTTCACAGTGGGTCCCCGCAGCGGCACCGCTCCGGCCGGAGCGGACCGATCGTCGGAGACGTCCACCGTGTGATGTGCCGATTCACAACACAGTGATGACGGTCACGTCCGCACCTACA
>NZ_JADZGH010000181.1:10373-25268 GCF_015865005.1 Rhodococcus sp. CX | reverse complement strand
CAACCTGCGGTATCTGCCCTCGAACAACCCGCTGCCCGGCGCCGGCGCCGAGCGGATCATGACGCTCCGCGCCAAGAAACCCGGGACGTGGCCGGTCTCGATGCGGCTGCGGCCGAGCCGGCACGCAACCGCGAACGAGTACGAACTGCTCGTCAACGTCACATGAGGCACCGGATCCCCGGCTGATGACGAGGACTTGTGACGTCGGCTCGACCGAAGGTCAGAAGTCCTCGTCGATGCACGCCAGCCGATCACCGGCGTTACCGGCTTCGCCCGGCGCCGTCATGGTGTGCTGTGCGTGGATCACGACCGAGTTGGCTCCGTCGTCGCGGAACGTCCAGTCGACGGTGCTCGAGGCCTGTGCGTCACCGTTAGCGTCGGTGGTGATGTCGAGCCACACCTCGTTCTGCGGGTTCGCGTAAGCGGGATCGGTCGACGGCGACTCGGGTGTCGCGGCCGGATCGGGGGTGTTCTGATAGTGCGGGCCCGAATCCGAGGGCTGCGGTCCGCACGGCCGGGTGTGCACGTGGACACCGAAATCCCGGTTGGGTGCCAGACCGGTGGCGGACAGGGTGACGGTGGTGCGTCCGTCCTCCTCCTCGGTTTCGACGTCGACTCGCGAACCGACGGGCACCGCCGATTCGTCGTAGGTGAAGGCATCGGCCTCCGGATCGTCGGGCAGCCCGAAGGCATCCCCACTCATACCCGGGGCGGGGTTCGGAAGGGTCGTGGTGTCCATGCGCTCGGTGGTCGCGGGGGCCGATTCGACCGTGGTCCCCTCGTCGTTGCCGCATCCGGCGGCGAACAGCACTGCGAGGCACGCACCGGACACGAGAGCGGTGGTGGTTCGTGTGTTCATATCGGGCGCATACCCGCTCCCCGACCTTTCGGAACCCCGGCACTCGCGCCGTACAGTGGACGGACCCGACGGTTCGGAGGGAGGAAGGGAGGCGCGGTGGAGTACGCGACCTTCTTCTACTCTCTCGTTGCCTTGTGCTTGCTCGTCGCTGCGTCCACCTGGTGTCTGGCGCGTCCGCATCTCCTGTCGAGCCTGTCCGCGGCGGCGACCTCGGTGCTGTGGATTCTGCTCAACGGCCCCGTCGAAGGGCAGGTGCTGTACTCGGTGACCGCGCACCACGGACTCACCGAAGCAGACTTGCTGGCGGCCGCCGGAATGGGTATCGCGGTGTGGGGCTACCGAGTCGGCGTTCGCGATCGGTGATCCGACGCCGCAGACTCGTACAGGTATCCATCCAGCAGGAACGCCGCCGACCGTGACGGTGGGTCGGCGGCGTTCGGTACATGATCCGCGCTAGTGCGCGGCCGCGTCCCAGCTGCGTCCGTAGCCGACGGACACCTCGAGCGGAACCGACAGTTCGATCGCCGAGTCCATCTTCTCGCGCACCAGCGCCTCGACCTGCTCGCGCTCGTCCGCGGTGACCTCGAGCACGAGTTCGTCGTGGACCTGCAGCAGCATCCGCGAGCGCAACCCCGCCTCGTGCAGCGCCTTGTGCACGTCGATCATCGCCACCTTGATGATGTCGGCGGCCGTGCCCTGGATCGGGGCATTCAGTGCGGCGCGTTCGGCGACCTCGCGGCGCTGACGGTTGTCGCTGGTCAGATCGGGCAGGTAGCGGCGGCGGCCGTACAGCGTCGAGGTGTACCCGACCTTCCGGGCGTCCTCGACGACGTTGTGCAGGTAGTCGCGCACCCCGCCGAAGCGGGTGAAGTACGCCTCCATCTGCTCCTTCGCCTCGTCGGTCGAAATCTTGAGCTGCTGCGCGAGGCCGTACGCGCTGAGCCCGTAGGCCAGGCCGTACGACATCGCCTTGACGCGGCGGCGCAGTTCGGGCGTGACCTCCTCGATCGGCACACCGAACGCGCGGGAGCCGACGAAGCTGTGCAGGTCCTCGCCGGTGTTGAACGCCTCGATCAGCCCCTCGTCGCCGGACAGGTGCGCCATGATCCGCATCTCGATCTGGCTGTAGTCCGCGGTCAGCAGCAGGTCGTAGCCGGAACCGACGACGAAGCCGTCGCGGATCTGCCGTCCGGCGTCCGTGCGGACCGGGATGTTCTGCAGGTTCGGATCGGTCGACGACAGCCGGCCGGTCGCCGCGACGGTCTGATTGAACGTCGTGTGGATGCGGCCGTCGTCGGCGATCGACTTGATGAGCCCGTCGACGGTGGTCTTCATCCTGGTGGCCTCGCGGTGCGCCAGCAGGTGCTCGAGGAACGGATGCCCGGTCTTGTCGAACAGGTTCTGCAGAGCGTCGGCGTCGGTGGTGTAGCCGGTCTTCGTCTTCTTCGTCTTCGGCATGTCGAGCTCGTCGAACAACACCACCTGCAGCTGCTTCGGCGAGCCGAGGTTGATCTGCTTGCCGATCACCTCGTACGCGGCGTTCGCGGCGGCAGCGACGTCGGCGGCGAACCCGGACTGCAGATCGTGCAGGTGCTCGGCGTTCACGGCGATGCCCGCGGCCTCGAGGTCGGCAAGCACCGCGAGCAGGGGCAGCTCCATGTCGGCGAGCAGCGCGGTCGACTCGATGTCCTGCAGTTCGCTGTCCAGTGCTTCGGCGAGGTCGACCACGGCCCGGGCCCGCAGGATCGCGTTCTCGGCGGCCTTGGCCTCCACGGCGTCCCCGTCGTCGAGCAGCGACAGCTGCTGCTCGCCGCTCTCCTCGACGCGCAGTTCACGCTTGAGGTAGCGCAGCGACAGGTCGTCGAGGTTGAAACTGCGCTGGCCGGGGCGCACGAGGTAGGCAGCGAGCGCCGTGTCGCTGGTTACGCCCGCGAGGGTCCAGCCGCGCCCGCGCAGCGCGTGCATCGCCGACTTGGCCTCGTGCAGCGCCTTCGGGGTGTCCGGGTCGGCGAGCCAGGCGGCGAGCGCGGCATCGTCCTCGGGGGTCAGGGTCGCGGTGGAGACGTACGCGCCTTCACCGTCGGCCGCGGCGATCGCGAGGGCCGTCGCGTCGCCGCCGTAGGGGGTCCCGAGGCCGACGACGGACAGCCCGTGCCGCACCCCGGCGACCGCGTGCTCGGCGAGCCAGCCGGCGAGGGCGCCCTGCTCGAGCGCGCCGCCACGCACCTCGAATCCCTCCTCGGCTTCGGGCTCGGCGGAGGCGAGGGTCGCGAACAGCCGGTCGCGCAGCACCTTGAATTCGAGGTCGTCGAACAGCCGGTGGATGCGGTCGCGGTCCCACGGCGACAGCGCGAGCTGCTCCGGCGTGTACGGCAGCGGCACGTCGCGCACCATTTCGGTCAGGCGCCGGTTCATGAGCACGTTGTTGAGGTTGGTGCGCAGGGCGTCGCCGGTCTTGCCGCGCACCTCGTCGACGCGATCCACCAGGTTCGTCAGGCCGCCGAACTCGCGGATCCACTTGGCGGCCGTCTTCTCGCCCACGCCGGGGATGCCGGGCAGGTTGTCGCTCGGGTCGCCGCGCAGCGCCGCGAAGTCGGGGTACTGCTGCGGGGTCAGTCCGTACTTCTCCTCGACGGCCTCGGGGGTGAACCGGGTCAGATCCGACACTCCCCGCTTCGGGTACAGCACGGTGACGTCGTCGTTGACGAGCTGCAGCGAATCCCGGTCGCCGGTGACCACGAGCACGCGGTAGCCGAGGGCGGTGGCCTGGGTGGCCAGGGTCGCGATGATGTCGTCGGCCTCGAAGCCCGCCTCGGCCATCACACAGATCCCGAGCGCGTCGAGCACGTCCTTCGTGATGTCGATCTGGCCCTTGAACTCGTCGGGGGCGGAACTGCGCTGCGCCTTGTACTCGGGGTACATCTCGGCGCGGAAGGTCTGCCGGTTGACGTCGAATGCGGCCGCCACGTGGGTGGGCTGTTCGTCGCGCAGCAAGTTGATGAGCATGGACGTGAAGCCGTACACCGCGTTCGTGGTCAGGCCGCTCTGCGTCTTGAAGTTCTCCGCCGGCAACGCGTAGAAGGCGCGGAAGGCCAGGGAGTGGCCGTCCAGCAGGAGCAGGGTGGGACGGTCGCCGTTCGTGGCGGCGGGAGCAGGCGAGGTGGATGCACGAGTCACGGGAGCCAGTCTAGGGACCCGGCCCGACAGCCTGTACGGCGATCGCGTCGCGTGCCCCGATCACCGTCGAAAACTCCCATCCACCTGCCAAAATACCCCCTAGGGGTATAGAATGGCGGGTATGAGCGACGCACACGATCCGGCCACGCAGCCCGAGACCTGCCACACCGGCCACGGGTACATGGGAGACAAGAGTCGGTACCTCGCCCGACTGAAGCGGATCGAGGGCCAGGTCCGTGGCATCCACAGGATGGTCGACGAGGAGCAGTACTGCATCGACATCCTCACTCAGATCTCCGCGCTGACCAAGGCACTCGAGGGCGTCGCACTGGGCCTGCTCGACGACCACCTCAAGCACTGCGTCCTCGACGCGGCCCGCCAGGGCGGCGACGAAGGGGAAATCAAGATCAAGGAGGCCTCCGACGCGATCGCCCGCCTCGTTCGCTCCTGACACACGCAACCGCGTCCCGTATTCGATTGGCGCACGACGAAACCCAACCGAAACGACGCGGAAATCCCAGAGCCCCGTGCGAGGCGATCACAGCCGCTAGAGTCCGGTTCCACGGCGCCGGTACCCCGGCGCCGTGCTCGACCACCACCCACGCGCGGGAGGACCCGAGTGGCCCGATTCGTCAGACCCGGACGAGGATCGCCGCCGTCACCACGACGGCTCGCCCGGATGCTGTTGTTGCTCCTGCTCACCCTGGCCGCGGTTCTCCCGGGCATCGGCAGCGCGGTCGCGCAGGAACCGACAGCACCGCCCGAACCCACCCCGACGACACCGGCCGACGAACCGGCCTCCGGCGTGCCCGTCGGGGGCAGCCTCAACAACGCGGGCGAACGACTCCCCGGGGTCACGGTGCGGGCACTGGACGCCTCCGGAAACCCGGTCGCGGAGACCACTTCCGGGGAGGGCGGCCGCTGGGAGCTGACCCTGCCGCCGGGCACCTACACCTTCGAGGTGGACACCGAGACCCTGCCGGAGGGGGTCAGCGTGCAGTCCACGGTGGAACGCGCCGTGGTGGCCGGGCGGTCCAATGTGGTGATCTTCTCCTTCGGCGAGGCCCGGTCGGGCACCGGGGTCGACACCGGAGAGAAGCTGCTGCGCACCGTCGTCGACGGTCTGCGTTTCGGCCTGATCATCGCGATCGCCGGCGTCGGCCTGAGCCTGATCTTCGGAACCACCGGGCTGACGAACTTCGCCCACGGCGAGTTGGTGACGCTCGGCGCCGTCGCCGCGTGGGTGTTCAACGTCAGCTTCGGCATCCAGCTCATCCCGGCGACGGTCCTGGCGGTGCTGGTCGGCATCATCATCGGCCTGCTCAACAACGGTCTGATCTGGGCGCCGCTGCGCCGGCGGCACACCGGCCTGATCGCCCAGCTCGTCGTGTCGATCGGTCTCGCGATCGCCCTGCGCTACCTCATCCTGATCTTCTTCTCCGATCGCACCCAGGCATTCGCCGACTACCAGGGGCAACGGGAGCTTCAATGGGGTCCCCTGGCGATCACCCCGGTCAACCTCGCGTGCATCGTCATCAGCCTCGTGGTCCTCGTCGGGGTCGCGCTGCTGCTGCAGCGCACCCGGATCGGCAAGGCGATGCGCGCGGTCGCGGACAACCGGGATCTGGCCGCCTCCTCCGGCATCGACGTCGAACGGGTCGTGCGGTTCGTGTGGGCCCTCGGCGGCGCCCTCGCCGCACTCGGCGGGGTGCTCTACGGGCTGTCCGAACTCGGCGGTCGCGTGCAATGGGAGATGGGCTTCAAACTGCTGCTGCTGATGTTCGCCGGCATCACCCTCGGCGGTCTCGGCACGGCCTACGGTGCGCTGGTCGGGTGCGTGATCGTCGGTCTCGTCGTCCAGCTGTCGACCCTGGTGATCAGCCCGGACCTGAAATACATCGGTGGCCTGCTGATCCTCATCGTGATCCTGGTGATCCGACCGCAGGGCATTCTCGGCAGCAGAGCAAGGATCGGGTGAGCCATGGACATCCTCTCCGCACTCCAGATTTCGTTCGCCCAGCTCATCGGGCCGTCTGCCATCTTCTACGCCCTGCTCGCGATCGGCCTCAACCTGCACTTCGGCTACGCCGGCCTGCTGAACTTCGGCCAGATCGGGTTCGCCCTGCTCGGCGGCTACGGCGTCGGCATCATGACGGTCACCTACCACCAGCCGCTGTGGCTCGGCATCCTCGTCGGTCTGGGCGCCGCCGCGCTGCTCGCCCTGATCCTCGGTGTCCCGACGCTGCGCCTGCGCGCCGACTACCTCGCGATCGTCACCATCGCGGCCTCCGAGATCCTGCGCCTGGTGTTCCGTTCCACCGCATCCGATCCGGTCACCGGCTCCACCAACGGCCTCTACGGATTCGCCGGGCCCTTCACCGAGTCGAGCCCGTTCGATTCCGGCCGCCAGTACTCGATCCTCGGGATGCGCTTCTACGGCGACGACCTGTGGGCGATGGTCATCGGCTGGACCCTCGTCCTGGTGCTGTGCGGATTCGTGTACCTCCTCACGCACAGCCCGTGGGGCCGCGTGCTCAAGGCGGTCCGGGAAGACGAGGACGCGGCCCGGTCGCTCGGCAAGAACGTGTTCGTCTACAAGATGCAGGCCCTCGTGCTCGGCGGTGTCATCGGCGGCCTGGGCGGTGTCTTCAACGCCCTGCAGACCAAGTCGATCAATCCGGACTTCTATTCGACGGCGCAGACGTTCTTCGCATTCGGCGCGCTCATCCTCGGTGGTGCCGCCACGGTGTTCGGTCCGGTCCTGGGCGCGATGCTGTTCTGGTTCCTGCTCGCCATCCCCGACGCACTGCTGCGGCAGGCCATCTCCGGTCCGAATCCGCTGTTGCCGCTCACCGAGCAGCAGGTCGGCGCGATGCGATTCGTCCTGCTCGGTGTGCTCATCGCGGTGATGATGGTGTTCAGGCCGCAGGGCATCCTCGGAAACAAGAGGGAGGTGCAACTCGATGCGTGACGTCACCGATCGATCGCCACTCGACGCCGCCACCCGAGCCGCGCTGTTCGCCGCGGTCCCGCAGGAACCCGGGGTGGCCAAACCCGATCCGGTGCTGGTCGTGGACGGCGTCTCCCGCGCCTACGGAGGCCTCAAAGCCGTCGACGTCGCGCACCTCGAGATCCAGCGCGGGTGCATCACCGGCCTGATCGGACCCAACGGCGCCGGCAAGACCACCCTGTTCAACCTGCTCACCGGCTTCGACCGCCCGGATACCGGCACGTGGAGCATGAACGGTGTCGACCTCGGCCGGATGCATCCGCATCGCGTCGCCCGGCGCGGCATGGTGCGTACCTTCCAGCTCACCAAGGCGCTGTCGAAGATGACCGTCCTCGACAACGTGCGTCTCGGTGCTACCGGGCAACGCGGCGAACGGATCGCCGGGGCGCTGCTGCCGTGGACGTGGAAGGCGCAGGAACGCGAGATCACCGAACGCGCACACGAACTGCTGGCCCGCTTCTCTCTCGACGCCAAGGCCGACGACCTGGCCGGGTCGCTGTCCGGTGGTCAGCGCAAACTGCTCGAGATGGCGCGGGCGCTGATGACCGACCCGGAAGTGGTCATGCTCGACGAGCCGATGGCCGGCGTGAATCCGGCGCTCACCCAGAGCCTGCTCGGCCACATCAAGTCCCTCCGCGACGACGGGATGACGGTGGTGTTCGTCGAACACGACATGGACGTCATCCGGGAGGTCTCCGACTGGGTCGTGGTGATGGCGCAGGGCGCGGTGATCGCCGAAGCGCCCCCGGAAGCATTGTCGGGCAACAGCGTCGTGGTCGACGCCTACCTGGGCAGCCACCACGACCAGGCACTCGAATTCGACGCCGAGGGCAACCCGGTCGGCGCGACCGCGGTGCTCGCCGAGGCACTCGAGGAAGCTGTTGTCGCGACCCTCGAGACGGGCGGCGACCTGTCCGAACCGGACGCGGCGGTTCTCGCCGACATGCCCGATGCCCCCGAACCCGGCACCGAGGAGAAGCGGCCGTGACCGAGAACCCTTCCCCCACAACACCCCAGGCCGGGATGACCGCCGCCGAACTGGCCGCGACACCGCAGGAACACGCACGGCTCGCCGAAGGCGCGCTGTTGCGGGCCGACGACCTCGTCGCCGGATACTTCCCGGGCGTGGACATCCTGCGGGGCTGCAATTTCTTCCTGCGCGAGGGCGAGATCGTCGGCATCATCGGCCCCAACGGAGCCGGCAAATCGACACTGCTCAAGGCGCTGTTCGGCCTGATCCCGGTCCGGCAGGGCGACGTCGTGCTACGCGGCGAGTCGATCGCCTCCGCGCCCGCGCACGTGCTCGTCCGCAAAGGACTGGGGTACGTGCCGCAAACCCGCAACGTCTTCCCGTCGCTCACCATCGAGGAGAACCTCGAGATGGGAATCTACTTGCGGCCCAAGCAGTTCACGGAACGATTCGCGTTCGTCGCCGAGCTGTTCCCACTGCTCGCCGAGCGCCGGAAGATCAAGGCCGGCGCGCTGTCCGGCGGTGAACGGCAGATGGTCGCGATGGGACGGGCACTGATGATGGATCCGTCGGTGCTGCTGCTCGACGAGCCGTCGGCTGGCCTGTCCCCCATGTTCCAGGACGAGGTGTTCATCCGCTGCAAGAAGATCAACGCGGCCGGCGTCTCGATCATCATGGTCGAGCAGAACGCCCGGCGGTGCCTGCAGATCTGCGACCGCGGCTACGTCCTCGACCAGGGACGCAACGCCTACACCGACACCGGCACCAACCTCATGCACGATCCCAAGGTCATCGAACTCTATTTGGGCACGCTCGCGGGCAGCCAGGAGAAGAAGCGGCCCTGAGCCGCGCGGTGTCGGCAACGACTCGGGGCCGGGAATCGTTCGATTCCCGGCCCCGGTCGTGTGCGGTCGCTATCCGCCGACCACGATGAACCCTTCGGTGGTGAGCCTGTTGTCCGGACCGAACAGCAGACTGCCGTAGGACCCGATGCCCGGCTCGCCGGCGTCGACGAAGCTCAGTTCACCGGTGATGCCGTCGTAGTCGATGTTCTCCCCGTTCCGCAGGAGGTCCAGGCACTGCTGGTAGCTCGTGCACTTGGTGCCGTCCTTGGTGACGTCGTTGATGTTCGCGGCGATGTCGACACCGGCCGTCGACTTGGCCTGTTCGGCGGCGAGCGCCGAGATCACCACGGCATCATAGGATTCGCCCGCGTAGTTGTAATCGATCAGACCGGGATCGACCACCTTCAGCCGGGCCTGGAACTCCGGGCCGACGTCGGTGAGCGGGGTGGTGCCGCGCATGCCGGCCAGCAGGCCGGGGGCGATGTTCTCGCCGAGCGCGTTACCCATGTTGCCGTCCACGCCGTACACGTGCATGCCGTCGGACGGGCCGATACCCACCTCGTGCATGCGGGTAATGATCTTCGCGGACTCCTCGAAACCGATGAGAGCCACCGCATCCGGAGCGAAATCGCGGATCTGGTCGACCTCGGCGTTGAACGACTGCGCGTTCGGGTCGTAGATGATCTTCTGGATCTGATCCTCGGGAATACCCGCCTCGACGAGGTTGTCGACCGTGTTCGCGGCCAGACCCGTCCCGTACGGATCGTTGAGGGCGATCACCGACACCCGCTGCGCGCCGTCCTCGGCGATGAGCTGCGAAAGGGCCTGGGCCTGCAGCACGTCGGTGGGCGCGGTCCGGAAGTACATGCCCTTGTCCGGATAGCAGACGAACTGGTCGGAGGTGTTCGCCGGTGAGAACATCACGACGCCCGCACTGACGATCTTGTCGAGCACCTTCAGGGACACCGAGGACGAGGCCGCGCCCACGATCACCTGGGTGCCGGCGGCCAGTTCGCGGTCGACGGTGGCGTTCGCGGTGTCCGTGGTGGTGTCGCCCGAGTCGCCGGTGACCAGTTCGACCGGCTGGCCGAGCACTCCGCCGGCGGCGTTGACGTCGTCGACCCCGAGCCGGGTACCCGCGACCATCGGCGGTCCGAGGAACGACAGGCTGCCCGTCTCCGGCAGCAGGGTGCCGATCCGCAGCGGCGTGGTCACGGGTGTCGCGCCGGCGGTCGCCTGGTCGGGCTCGCAGTCGGTGGTAACCGTGGTCGTGCCGTTCGACGTGCCCTCGGCACTGTCCGAGGAGGAATCGCTGTCCGAACTGCAACCGGCGAGCGCCAGAGACGCCGCCCCCAAGAGCGCAGCGGCACGGACGAGGGTCCGTTTTGCCATCCAACTCTCCTTCTGTCGACCTCAACGCATCCCGGTGGATTCACCGGATGGTGGGTCGAAACATAACCGTCGGACGCGCGCGGCGAACCACGCCGAAATCGTTGTGATCCGACCGTTATACAGAGGGAGGAAGAATTGACGCAGCCGTAACGACCGGGGCGAGGGCTCAGCCCCCGTTCTCGGCCCCGAGCGTGTCGATGACGACCTGAGCGACCTGCTTCATCGTGGTCCGGCGGTCCATCGCCGCGCGCTGGATCCACCGGAACGCCTCCGGCTCGGTCATCGCATGCTTCTCCATCAGCATGCCCTTGGCGCGGTCGACGAGCTTGCGGACCTCGAATCGTTCGCTCAGTCCGGCGATCTCCTTCTCGAGCTCGCGGATCTCGGCGAAGCGGCTGGCGGCCACCTCGATCGCGGGAACCAGATCCGACTTCGAGAACGGCTTGACCAGATATGCCATCGCGCCGGCGTCGCGGGCACGCTCGACGAGCTCGCGCTGACTGAACGCTGTGAGAATCACCACGGGCGCGATCCGGCGCTCGGCGATCTCGGATGCGGCGTCGATTCCGTCGCGGCGTGGCATCTTCACGTCCATGATGACCAGGTCCGGCTTCAGCTCGGCCGCAAGCTCGACGGCGCGCTGCCCGTCACCGGCTTCCCCGACGACGTCGTAACCCTCTTCGCGCAGCATCTCGACAAGATCGAGCCTGATCAGCGCCTCGTCCTCGGCGACCACGACCCGGCGGGGCGTGGTGGAGTTCTCGTGCGGGGCGGCTGTCATCGTCGGCCTTCTCCTCATCGCTCGCGTCGTTCGGGCCACCTCCGGGATCGAAGGCGATCGATAGAAGGGTACCGGTGTTTGACCGTTCCGCCCGATCCCTTACAGTGGTCTCCGCACGACGCCCCCGTATCCCAATTGGCAGAGGAAACGGATTCAAAACCCGTCCAGTGTGAGTTCGAGTCTCACCGGGGGCACCCACTGATTGCGCCTTCTGCGCTCGTGCGCCTTTCTGGCCCCTCCGGCCGCCACTTCGACACACCGCGCCCGAAATCGGGACGAATCGACCCATACCCGCTAGGAAGGGAAGGTTGGTATTCGGATTTCGACGACGCGGAAGGAAGAGCTTCATATGGGGAGACGAACGATCCAACGCAGGGGGGCGTCGATCCTGGCCGCCGTCGGCGTGGTCGCTGCACTGGCGATCGGAGGGGGCGGTGTCGCCAATGCGGCGACGTCCACCACGATGACCTGCGGAAGCGTGAACCCGCTGCCATGGGCACCCGCGTTCACTTGGACGATCACCGCCGGTTCCGGTGAATCGCTGCCGCCGAACGGGAATGCGCTCGTTCCGTCCCTGCTGCTCAGCGGCGGCAACGAACTGCCGGCGCCGCCTCCGGGACTCTTCCCGAGCATCGGGCCCAACTGGTACGGCACGCAGGTCATCGTCGACTGGCACAACAACACCACCGGCGAGTCCGGGCGCTCGGTCAGCGAGCAGGCCGCCTGGCAGCAGAAGCCCGGCATCCCGATCAACCGGACCTTCACGGGAGTCGGGAACGTGGACTTCACGGTCACCACGCAGACCGGCGGGGGTTGGTGGTTCCTCAACACGCAGAACGCGGTGTGCAGGGGCAACATCGACATCGTGCCCGGTCGCTGACCCGGACGATTCTCGCGGGCGGAACCACATCGCGTGGTCTCGCCCGCGAGCCGTCTCCGCTCGCCCTAGGGTGGGTCGTACACGGTGACCGAACTATCGGAAGGTGACGACGATCGTGGACCTGGTGATCGCGCGCAACCCCGATCCGGGTTCGAGCCTGAAGTTCCTGATGCGCCTGCCGCTCGAGGGCGGGCTCGTGTTCCGCACGTCCGACACGTGGCCGCGCACCAAAGCGCTGTTCTGCTATCCGGTTCCGGCCGGCGAGTGGCCCGACGATCCCGAGGTGGTCGAGCGCGTGGGTGTGCGGTCGTGTGTACGACGGGGTGCCGCAATCGATCTCGTCGTCGACCGGAGCCGGGAGAACCGCTCCCAGGTCGTGTTCACCAAGGCCCGTGGCCGCGACATGGTGTTCTGGCAGTCGCCGCGCACCCGCAAGCAGGCCCGTCCCCAGGTGCGTACCCCCACCGCCCGCGCG
Source organism: Rhodococcus sp. CX (assembly GCF_015865005.1). NCBI lineage: Bacteria > Bacillati > Actinomycetota > Actinomycetes > Mycobacteriales > Nocardiaceae > Rhodococcus > Rhodococcus sp. CX. The sequence goes on along the minus strand of NZ_JADZGH010000181.1, from coordinate 12,879 downwards.
GCGGGGCTCGCCGATCTGACCATCGTCGTCGACTCCCACGAGCGCTACGCCTACAAGTTCTCGGGCCAGCAGGTCACCACGCTCATCCGTCCGTTGACGTGTGGCGACTACGGTCTTTTCTCCGACGAGGGCCTGGTCGCGTCGGTGGAGCGCAAGTCGCTGTCCGATCTGGTGTCGAGCCTGACCAACGGCAAACTCCGGTTCGCGATGGCCGAACTCGCTGCTCTGCCCCGCGCCGCGGTGGTCGTCGAGGACCGCTATTCGGCGGTGTTCAAGGTGAGCTGGGTTCGTCCCGCCCTGGTCGCCGACGGTCTCGCCGAGCTGCAGGTCCGCTATCCGAATGTGCCGATCGTGTTCTGTGAAACCCGCGCGCTCGCCGAGGAATGGACGTACCGCTTTCTCGCGGCCGCACACCAGTGGGCCGAGGACGACGTCGTCGCGCGCGAACGCATCGTCCCGGATGTCCACAAGCCCGTCGGGACCGCACCCGATCCCGCTTCGACCTCGGCAGATCCCAGCACCGCGCAGGTACGCGCGTGGGCGCGCGCCGCCGGCCTGGATGTGCCGGACCGAGGGAAGTTGCGTCCCGAGGTGTGGGCGGCGTGGCGCGACGCGCACCCCGCGCCGGACGACGCCTGATCGGCACTTGCTGGGGTTGATGCGGGCGGAAATGACGGTCTGCGTATAGAAATATCGGTACGTCAACCGTCACTCGGGGCACCTCCGGCAGCCCACCGATCAGCGGCGCAGTTCCACCACCGAGCCCATCCGGCCCAGCTTGTGCGGATTGCTGATCCCGTAGATGTGAGTGATCCGTCCGTCCTCGACCGCGACAGCGCCGACGACGGTCGCCCCGGCGGCCTCGATGCGCAAGCCGGGCATCGCGTTGACGTCCACGCGGGTCACGGTGAATCCGGGGATGTTCGCGAAACGTACCAGCAGCGACGCCAGGACCTCGGCCCCCACGATCGGTTTCCGCGCTGCCCGGACGATCCCGCCGCCGTCGGCGATCGCGACGACATCGGGAGCGAGGACCTCGAGCAGGCCCTGCAGATCGCCGGTGGACACCGCGGTCAGGAATTTCTCGACGACCACGGCCTGCTCGTCCGGGTCCACCTGCATGCGGGGACGCCGCGCGGTCACGTGTTCCCGGGCCCGGTGCGCGATCTGCCGGACCGCCGCCGGACTCTTGTCGACCGCCCGGGCGATCTCGTCGTACGGGGTGTCGAAGACCTCGCGCAGCACGAACACGGCACGTTCGACGGGGGCGAGCGTCTCGAGCACGGTGAGCATCGCGAAAGAGACGCTCTCGGCGAGTTCGAGGTCCGTCCCGGCGTCGGGTCCGGTGAGCAGCGGTTCGGGAAGCCATTCGCCGATGTAGTCCTCGCGGCGACGCGTCGCTGCCCGCAGATGGTTGAGGGAGAGTCGGGTGACGATCCGGACCAGGTACGCCCGGGCGTCGAGTACCTCGGATGCGTTGACGCCGGCCCACTTCATCCAGGTCTCCTGGACGACGTCCTCGGCGTCGGCGGCGGAGCCGAGCATCTCGTAGGCGACTGTGAACAGCAGGCTGCGGTGGATGACGAACAGGTCGTCGGTCATGCGCTGCCCGACCGGGTGGCGGACGGAGTGGCGAGAGGTTCGAGTCCGCAGCTCGCCGCGTACTCCTGCGATTCGATGCCGAACGCGACGTTGGATCGGGTCGCCGTGTTCGCCAGCGCGATGTACATGGTCAGTTCGACGAGCGCCTCGGCGCCGAGGGCGTCGAGCAACCGTGCCGACAGTTCGTCGCTCACGGTCGGTGGCGTCCGGGTCATCGCCTCGGCGTAGTCCATGACGTCGCGCTCGAGCGGTGAGAACACGTCGGATTCGCGCCACCGGGGCACCTCGCGCACCTTCGCCACGTCGAGTCCCCTATTGCGGGATTCGAAGTAGCCGTAGTCGAGGCAGAAGCCGCATCCGACGAGGCTCGCCACGGCCATGTGCGCGAACGACTTGAGATTCGCGTCGCAGCGATCCCATTTCTGCGCCTTGCGGCCCATGCCGACGCTGAAGTTCATCACTTTCCGGTTGTGCCACAGGACGCCGATGCCGTCGGGCACGTCACCGAGCATCCTGCGCGCCATTCGTGTGACGAGTGCGCCGTAGATTCCGGTCAGCTCTGCTTTGGGGATTCTGGGTTCGCCGGTCATGGTGGGCTCCTCGGGTGCCGGTACAGGGACACCATGTAGACACCGGCCGCGCCCCGCCTGTGACAGCCCGGGATCAGATCATGAATTCAGCGAGGAGCACGCACGTGAGGGTGACGATCGCGACGACGAGGCCGACGAGCAGCGATTCGGTGAGGACGCCCGCGGGCACACCGGCGACGAGCGCCGCGCTTCCGACGGTTCCGGCCACGTGACGGACGCGAGAAATGGGCCGCTCGAGCGGCTGAACCTGATCTGGAGCAGTGGTCATCTGGGCCTGCTTTCGACGCTGAATAATCATCGGCGGGCCGCCCACC
>NZ_JADZGH010000181.1:0-10363 GCF_015865005.1 Rhodococcus sp. CX | reverse complement strand
GCCGCACTGCACTCGGACTGCGGACATCGAGAATGCCGAATGCTCTGTGCTGCTTACAGAGTCGGCGTCCACACCGAAATGCTCCCCACTCGCGAACCGGTGACCTGAGGGCCAAAGGCTGCGCGAACGTGTCAATCTTATCCGCTGTGACATACATCTCGCAACGGAACTGTGATCTGCGACATTCCATGGAGGGCTTTGGTCCCCAATCGGAGACCCATTCGCAACACGAAATCCGTTACGGTGCCTAAGTTGTCACCGCACGCGATCGGTGACGGCCCACTGTCCACCGCCGCGGAGTTCGAGGATCCGGTCGTGGAATCCGTCGAGCGTGCTCCGATGACCGACACTCACGATCACCGACTCGGGCAGCGCCTCCCGCAACGTGCGATACAGCGAGTTCTCGAGTCCTTCGTCCACGGCGGCAGTCGCTTCGTCGAGGAACACGATCGCCGGTTCCGCGAGCAGGATGCGCGCGAAGCCGAGGCGCTGCTGCTCCCCGGGCGACAGGATGCGGGTCCAGTCCGCCGGCTCGTCCAGCCGGCCCACCAGGTGCCCGAGTTGGACCCGTTCGAGAACCCGGCGCAGCGCGGCGTCGTCCCTGCCGGTCTCGGCAGCGTCGGCCGGGTCCGGATAGGTGAGTGCGTCGCGCAGCGTACCTAGCGGCATGTAGGGCTGCTGCGACAGGAACAGCGCGTCACCGGCGGGGCGCCCGACCGCGCCGTGCGCGTGCGGCCACAGCCCCGCGACGGTGCGCAGCAGGGTGGTCTTCCCGCTGCCCGACGCACCGCGCACGAGCAGCGCCTCGCCCGGCTCGACGTTCAGCGACAGGTCCGTGACCAGCGGGTCCCCGGCGGGGGTGGTGACGGACAGACCGCTCAGGTCCAGACGCTCCCCCTGCTCGGTCGCGGCGAGCGTGGGCAGCTTCCCGGCTCGATCGGTCGTGTCGAGCAATCCCGTGAGACGGATCGTGGTGGCCCGGAACGCCGCGAAGTCGTCGTAGGACTCACGGAAGAACGACAGCGAATCGTGCACCTGACCGAACGCGTTGGACGTCTGCATCACGTCGCCGAGGGTCACCTGACCGGCGAACAGCCGCGGGCCCTGGACGAGAAACGGGAAGATCACCGAGAGCTGATTGACGGCGAGGTTGAAACCGTTGAACTTCAGGGTCCGGAACACCAGTCGCCACCAGTTGCGGATGACCGCCGAGAATTTCGCGAGCAGGCCACCGCGTTCGACGGGTTCCCCGCGGTAGAACGCGATGGACTCGCCGTACTCGCGCACCCGGACCAGCGCGTAGCGATAGGTCGCGCCGAGTTTCTCGTTGAGGAAGTTCAGCCTGATCAGGGGCCGCCCGATCCAGAACGCGACCGCGGTGGTGACCAGGACGTAGATGAACACGAGAAAGACCATCAGGCGCGGAATCTCGACGCCGAAGAGCGTCATCGGACCGGACAGGTCCCAGAGGATGCCGGTGAAGCTCACGATCGACAGCACCGCGTTGACCGCCCCCATCGACAGGACACGGGTCGTGGTGACGAAATCCGTGATGTCGACCTGGATCCGCTGGTCGGGGTTGTCGACCGGGTCGTCGACGAAACGCTCACGGTAGTAGGCCCCGGAATCGAGCCACCGATCCACGAGCCGTTCGTTCAGGTGGGTACGCCAGTTGATGTCGAGGGTCTGGCTGACGAGATAAACGACGAGGGCGCGCAGCACGTGCACCGTGGCGAGGAGCGCGAAGATTCGCATGAATCGCCAGAACGCCGGTTCGTCGAGATTCTGGATCGCCGTGTAGAAGTCGTTGTACCAGTAGGAGAACAGCACGTTCATCCGCACCGCGAACACCGTCAGGAACAGCACCAACGCGGCCAGGCCGACACCGGCCGTTCCGGTGCGGGGATCGAAATACGACGCCGCGATGCGCCACCATTGGCGTCCCCAGCGGGTGAAGCGCACCAGCGCCGCGATCACGGCGACGGACACGACGAGCGTGATGACGAAGGCCTTCACCGTCCACAGGGCGCTGTCGACGACGACCGTTGACCACTCCACCATTCCGGACCCCCGTTTCATCGACGATCGCCGGGTTCCGGACAAGGATCACCCGCGGCGGCGGGCGGACATGCGGAAATGGGGAATTCTTCGGCAAGGAGTCCGGATCAGCCGATGCCGCGCTGCCGCCGCCGCCATTGCACGGCCGCGGACAACACGCGGATGCCGACGGCGATGAGGATCAGGTTGGCGATCATCTGCACCGAGACCACGACCCGTGCCGGTTGGGTGACGGCGGCGATGTCACCGAAGCCGACGGTCGCGAACACGGTCAGGCAGAAGTAGAGGGCGTCGATCCGGGTCAGTGGCTCGTCGAAGCTGCCGGCGCTCACCACCGACATCCGGAAGTACACCGTCGCGAACAGCATGAGGTAGAACGCGACCACGGTCGTGAGCGCCTCGATCGCCTGCGCCCCGGGATATTCGGAGGCCATGATCCGGCGGAGCTGCCACCAGCCCAGGGCGACGACCACGAGAAGCCCTGCGGCAAGCGCCACCGCGGCGGACAGGTCGCCGACGTGGTCGAGGGGCACGAGGAAGTAGACGAGCAGCAACCCCACCGTGGTCAGGGACGGACGAGCCAGGGCGTAGAAGACGATCCGCCACCGGTCCCGTCGCGACAGCGGTTCGGGTCGACCGGAAGCGTCGTCCGGCGGGCTCGGCGACCCTGCCGCTTCGACCATGGCGCCACCTGATTTCCGCGAGCGTGGGTGACCAGCAACGCAACGGATTCAGGGTAGGCGACTCCCCGGCACCTGGTAGCGGTGTCGAGGAAACCCTGGGAAATGCGCTCGCGACGGGTCTTCGCTGATCAACCCGATCGAATGCCGCCACCGGAAATCGACCTGTTCCTCCAGCGCGGACGATAGCGTCGACTCAACCGTGAACGGGGTGTCGCCGACCGCACCGGAGGGAGCGAGAATTGACCGAGATCGAGGGAATTCGCCCGGACGTGCCGCCGAGCGGCCCGGGCTGCGTGGACTGCGACTCGGACGGCGGGTGGTGGGTGCATCTGCGGCGCTGCGCCGAGTGCGGGAACATCGGTTGCTGCGACTCATCACCGGGACAACACGCGACGGCGCACGCCGCTGCGAGCGGGCACCCTTTCATCCAGAGCTACGAACCCGGTGAGGACTGGTTCTGGAACTACCGGACCGAGCAGATGTACGAGGGGCCGGAGTTGGCACCGCCGCGACATCATCCTCTAGACCAACCCGTCCCCGGCCCCGCGGGCAGGGTCCCGGCGGACTGGGAATCCCGCATCCACTAACGCCTGGTCGTGCGCGGTTTCGGTGGCCACAGCTACCGGAACCACGCACGAGCGCGGGGGTCAGGGGGTGGACCCACGCAGAGCGGGTGAGTTCAACAGGCCCGCGTGGTACCGCTCGGTCACGTTCGGATGGGCGCGCAGCCGGGACTTGAGCGCGTTCAGGCCGTACACCGAATGCAGGGTGCCGCCGTGTTCGTCGGTGCCGACGCCGCGGGCGTTCGCCGCGAGCTCGGGCGGCAGCGGGACGGTCGGCAGTTCCTTGTCGAGCCCGGGGTTGAGGAAGAAGGGCAGCGAGATCCGGTCGGTGCCGGGTTCCGGCGGCAACACCCGGTGCGCGGTGGCCTCGAGGTAACCGCCGGTGGCCAGTTCGAGCAGTTCCCCGATGTTGACGATGAAGCAGCCCGGTTGCGGAGCCACGTCGATCCAGGTGCCGTCGCGGTCGACCTGGAATCCGGTGCTGCCCGGTTCCGGATACAGCAGGGTGAGGACGCCGACGTCTTTGTGGCTGCCGACGCCCTGCCCGGTGACCGACCGGTCGTGACCGGGATACCGGACGATCTTGAGCAGCGGATCGGGATCGGCGAAGGCGTCGTCGAAGAAGTCGGCGGGGGCACCGAGCGACTCCGCCCAGGCGCGCAGCAGGACGATCCCGACGGCCTGCGCCTGGTCGATCCACCGCAGCGCGAGCTCCCGCAGCTCGGGCAGCTGCGCCGGCCACAGGTTCGGACCGTGCAGCACCTCCCACGGCTTCGCAGGATCGATCTCGGTGACGGCCGCACGTTCGGGCCCGATGTCGATCTGCTCGCGCCAGTCGACGTAGCCCTGGGTGCGTTCCCCACCGATGCGGGTGTAGCCGCGGAACTGCGGCGAATGCGAGTTCTCGATCTCGAGTTTCGCGGCATCGGGCAACGCGAAGAACGCGCGGGCCGCGGTGATGAGGTCCGCGGCGAGCGCCGGATCGATGCCGTGGCCGGCCAAGTGGAAGAACCCGATCTCGTGGGTCACCGTGCGGAGCCGGGTGAGCAGATCCGCGCGGGCCTCGGCTCCGCGGTCGAGGTCCGCGAGGTCGATCACGGGCAGCGTGGTGGTCGCCGACATGACGTTGAGTCCTTTCCGAAGCCGCACGAGTACGCGACCCCGATTCGAGCAACAGCAGCCGAACTCGGGACATTCCGCGGGTCGGGGGCGGTCACGGCTCCACGGCGTCCCGGCCGCGAGGTGTCGCCACCGCCGCCGCGATCGCGGCCACAGCGATCGTGACGAGCGCCCCCAGAACCAGGGCGGCGGCGTCGGCCCGCGACAGCAGGCCCCCGGCGAGGCCGATCGCGACCGCCGCCAGCGGGATCCCCAGCTGGGTCGCCGACAGCGCGCCGAGCGCGACCGGCTGACCGGTGACGCGCGGCACGAGGTGCACGAGCACCGCGACCGCGCCGAGCGCCAGGCCCAGCCCGATCCGGGACGGATCCTCCGCCAGCGCCCGGACGTCGATGGACGCCCCGATCCACACGTAGAAGACGGGGGCGAAGAACCCTTCGGTGACCGCGAACAGCTGGCCGGCGAGCCGCCGCGGTTCCCCGACCCCGGCGACCGCGAGCCCGAGCGCGAACCCGGCGAGCATCACCGACACGTGCGTCCACACCGCGAGGGCACCGAGCCCGAACAGCACCGCCAGGCTTACCCGCAGTTCGACGGCGAGCTTGCGGTCCTTGGACACGTTGTGGACGCGGCGCTGCACGCCGGTGCGGTCCAGCTGCCGTAGCACGAGGAACACCACCGCCGCGCACGCGATCACCGCGAGCGAGCCGAGCCCGGCGCGCAGCGCTGCGGGCGGGTCGATGACGAGCGGCAACGCGACGATGCAGACGGTGTCGGCGACCGCGACCTGCACGAGCAGCGCCAGCAGTTCGTGCCCGCCGATTTCGGACGCGTCGACGATCGGCAGAACCAGCGCCGCCGACGACGACGCCAGCAGCACCGCGAACAGCGCCGCGTGCGGCGCATCGAACAGCCACGCGAGCCCCGCCCCGGCGGGCACTGCGACCGCACCGACGAGCGCGGCCCGCGCGATCCCCCGCCGCAGCGCCGGACGCAGCCGGGCGTCGCGGATCGGCACGTGGGTGCCGGCGAGGAACATCACCAGCGCGAAACCCACCTGCGCGACCGCGTCGAGGGTCGGTTCACTCGCGTCGATCCAGCCCAGGCCGCTGACTCCGACGACGACCCCGGCGAGTAACTCGCCGAGCACGAGGGGCAACCGGACACCGCTGCGGGCCGCGGGCAGCGACCCGACGATCGCGATCACCATGACGAGCGCGAGGCTCGCGAACATCGCCGCTACCGCCCGTTCAGCGCCGGGACGGGAAGTGCTTGATGATCCCTTCCTGGACCACGGTGGCGACGAGTTCGCCGTCCAGATTGAAGTAGCGGCCGGTGGCCAGGCCGCGCGATCCGGCGGCGACCGGGGATTCGGTGGCGTACAGGTGCCACTGGTCGAACCGCGGCGGCCGATGGAACCAGATGGAGTGGTTCGCGGCGACGTGCAGCAGCGGATCGTCCGGCAGTTCCCCGTCGGTGCGCATCCACACCCGGTTGTGGTTGAGCTTCTCGCCGGTGCCCTTGAGGATCCACGCGGGATCGTTCGCGTACCGCATGTCGATGGGTTTGAGGGCGTTCACGAAGCCGGGCAGGTGCTCCTCGTAGCCTTCGAGATGGTCACCGATGGGCGGCAGCGCCTCCGGGTACGGCACCTCGGGGACCGTCACCGCGTGTTCGAGTCCCTTGCCCCATTTCTGGTAGGCCGCGAGCATGACGAACAGTTCCTCGTCGCCCTGATAGGCGGTGACCATGCGATTGGCGAAGTCGCGCCCGTCCCGGTGCCGCGCGACCCGGTATTCGATGGGTTCCTCGACGTTGCCACCGCGGATGAAGTGGGCGTTGAGCGCGTGGATCGGCCGGTCACCGGTGGTGCGGCCGGCGGCGACGAGCGCCTGTGCCACGAGCTGTCCGCCGAAGGTCCGCAGACCGGTCTGCGGCGGGTGTGCTCCACGGAAAACGTCCTCCTCGGTCTGCTCGAGATCGAGCAGACCGAGGAGGACGTCGAGGTCCGTCGCCTCGATACCTGTCAACGAGTGTCCTTCTCCCCCAGCCTGTGCACGTGGATCAGGTTCGTCGAGCCGGAACGTCCCGGAGGGGCACCGGCCACGATCACCACGAGGTCGCCACGCTGGTAGCGACCCAACGACAGTAGCGCCGCGTCGACCTGTTCGACCATCTGATCGGTGGTCTGCATCGGTTCGACGGAGAACGTCTCGGTACCCCAGGTCAGCGCGAGCTGATTGCGGATGGCAGGGACCGGGGTGAACGCGAGCAGCGGCAGGTGGGTGTGCAGGCGCGCGAGCCGGCGCACGGTGTCGCCGGACTGGGTGAACGCGACCAGGGCCTTGGCATCGAGGCGCTCGCCGATGTCGCGGGCCGCGTAGGAGATGACACCGCGCTTGGTGCGGGGCACGTGGGTCAGGGCGGGCACCTCCGTCGAATCGGACTCGACGGCCGCGATGATGCGGGCCATCGTCCGGACCGTCTCGACGGGGAACTTGCCGACCGAGGTTTCGCCGGAGAGCATCACCGCGTCGGCGCCGTCGAGCACCGCGTTGGCGACGTCGGAGGCCTCGGCGCGGGTGGGCCGCGAGTTCTCGATCATCGACTCGAGCATCTGCGTGGCGACGATGACCGGCTTGGCGTTCTCGCGGGCGATCTGGATCGCCCGCTTCTGCACCAGCGGCACCTCTTCGAGCGGCAGTTCGACGCCGAGGTCGCCGCGGGCGACCATCACCGCATCGAACGCGAGGACGACGGCTTCGAGGTTCTCGATCGCCTCGGGCTTCTCGAGCTTGGCGATGACCGGGACCCGGCGGCCGACACGGTCCATCACCTCGTGCACGAGTTCGATGTCGGCGGGCGAACGCACGAACGACAGGGCGATGAAGTCGACACCGAGCCGCAGCGCGAATTCGAGGTCCTCGATGTCCTTCTCGGACAGGGCGGGCACGGAGATGTTCATCCCCGGCAGCGACACGCCCTTGTTGTTGCTGACCGGTCCGCCTTCGGTGACGCGGCAGACGACGTCGTTGCCCTCGACCGCTTCGACGACGAGCCCGACCTTGCCGTCGTCCACGAGCAGACGGTCGCCGGGGACGGCGTCCTGCGCGAGTTCCTTGTACGTCGTCGAGACCCGGTCGTGGGTGCCGTCGACGTCGTCGACGGTGATCCGCACGACCTCACCGTTGGCCCATTCGGTGCGGCCTTCGGTGAAGCGGCCGAGGCGGATCTTCGGTCCCTGCAGGTCGGCGAGGATGCCCACGGCGTGTCCGCTGGCTTCGGCCGCCGCGCGGACCCGGTTGTAGTGGGCCTCGTGCTCCGAGTGTTCTCCGTGGCTGAAGTTGAGTCGGGCCACGTCCATGCCGCCTGCGACGAGTTCCTTGAGGACCTCGGGGTCGGCGGTGGCGGGGCCCATGGTGCAAACGATCTTGGTGCGTCGGGTCACGGGTCGAGCCTAGTCCCCCGGCAGCGGGGTGACGACCGCGGTTGGAGGGCGCTGGAACCCAACTCGCGCGTAACTTACGACAACCCGCCGCACGGGACGGGTAGCGCGCTGCTCGTGTGAATTGCGCCACCCCTGGCGGCACTCGATTCGGTGCCTGTGGTTCCGGCCGATGCCCTCAGCCCGTGGTCAGCACTCGCGAATCCGGGGTGACCGGTGCGGGCAACCGGGACCGGCCGGTCAGGTAGGTGTCGACGCCGCGCGCGGCCGCGCGGCCCTCGGCGATCGCCCACACCACGAGCGAGGCGCCGCGGTGCGCGTCTCCGCACACGAACACTCCCGGTTCGTCGGTCTGCCAGTCGGCGCCGCAGTCGAGGGTGCCGCGTGCGGTGGTCGCGGGGCCGTCGTCGACCAGCCTTCCGGGTCGCACCCCGTCGAATCCGATGGCGAGCAGCGCGAGATCGCACGGGATCTCGAATTCCGGGCCCACCCGGGTGCGGTGTGCGTCGACCTCGGCGACCACCAGTGCCCGCAGCCGGCCGTGGTCGTCGCCGACGAACCGTTGCACGCCGACCTCGAAGCGTCGTTCGCCGCCTTCGGCGTGCGCCGGCGTGGTGCGCAGCACCCACGGGACGAGCGGCCACGGACTGCGGTTCTCGTCGCGGGTGTCGGGGGGCCGGACGCGGTAGTCGAGCTGGGTGATCGACGCGGCGCGGTGGCGGTGCGCGGTGCCGAGGCAGTCGGCGCCGGTGTCGCCGCCACCGATTATCACGACCCGGCGTCCAGCCGCGTGGATCGGGGTGGGGCCGTCGCCTTCGCAGTCGTGGTTGGCCGCGACCAGGTAGTCCATGGCCTGGTGCACGCCGGACAGGTCACGGCCGGGCAGGTCCATGTCGCGGGTGGCGCCCGCGCCGACCGCGAGGACCACCGCGTCGAAGTCGGCGCGCAGGCGGGCGAGGGTGGGGTCGGTGCCGACCTCACAGCCGGTGCGGAACCGGGTGCCTTCGGCGCGCAGTTGCGCGATACGACGGTCGATCAGCGCCTTGTCCATCTTGTAGGCCGGGATGCCGTAGCGGAGCAGCCCGCCGAGCCGGTCGTCGCGTTCGAACACCGTCACGGCGTGTCCGGCGCGGGTGAGCTGCTGCGCGGCGGCCAGCCCCGCCGGACCGGAGCCGACGACCGCGACCGAGCGTCCGGTGCGGTGCCGCGGCGGTTGCGGGGTGACGGTGCCGTCGGCGAAGGCGTGGTCGGCGATGGCCATTTCGATCTTCTCGATGGTGACGGCCGCGGCGGGATCGGACAGCGCCAACACGCAGGCCGATTCGCACGGCGCCGGGCAGATGCGCCCGGTGAACTCGGGGAAGTTGTTGGTCGCGTGCAGGCGGCGGGAGGCCTCGGCCCACAGGTCACGGCGCACCAGATCGTTCCATTCCGGGATGAGGTTGCCGAGCGGGCATCCGGCGCTGCCGGAGTGACAGAACGGGATGCCGCAGTCCATGCAGCGGGTGGCCTGGTCGCGGATGAGGCGGTCGTGTTCGGCGGCTGCGATCGGCACGGCGATCTCCGCCCAGTCGCGGGTGCGCTCCCCGACCGGCCGGTGCGGGGGTTCGATCCTGCGGTACCGCAGGAAGCCGCGCGGGTCAGCCACCGCCGGCTCCTGCGGTGGCGGGTTCGCTGCGCTGCTCGGCGGCCCGCACCCGCGCGTAGTCGACCGGCAGGATCGTGGTGAATCGCGCTGCGGCGCAGGGCCAGTGGACGAGCAGTGCGGCGGCGATCGGGGATCCGGTGCGGTCGCGGTGGGCGGCCAGCAGTTTCCGCAGCGGCTCGAGGTCGCCGGGTTCGACCGCGGTCAGGTGCACCGAGTCCCGGTTGACACGGACCGGGGCGAGGTCGAGCACGTGCGCGAGACCACCGGACATGCCGGCGGCGAGGTTGCGCCCGGTGGCGCCGAGGATCACCACCCTCCCACCGGTCATGTATTCGCACGCGTGGTCGCCGGCGCCCTCGCACACGGCGTCGGCGCCGGAGTTGCGCACCGCGAAGCGTTCGCCGACGCGTCCGCGCAGGAACACCTCCCCGCTCGTCGCGCCGTACAGCAGGGTGTTGCCGGCGATGATCTGCGTGTGCGCCGCGAAGTGGGCGGTCGGGTCGGGTCGCACGACGACACGTCCGCCGGACAGCCCCTTGGCGACGTAGTCGTTGGCGTCGCCGGTGACGGTGATCGTGATGCCGGGCGGGAGGAACGCACCGAGGGACTGGCCGGCGCTGCCGCGCAACTCGACGCGGACGGTGTCGTCGGGCAGGCCGGCCCGCCCGTGGCGGGCGGCGATCTCGGCGCCGAGCCGGGTACCGACGGTGCGGTCGGTGTTGCGCACGCGCGCCTCGATCCGCACCGGGCGGGAGCCGGTGAGGGCATCGGCGGCCGCGGAGATGAGACGGTCGTCGAGGGTCTCGCCGGCCGGGGGCGCGGCGGGCCGGGTGCGGCGGCGCTGCGG
>NZ_JADZGH010000180.1:36546-54059 GCF_015865005.1 Rhodococcus sp. CX | reverse complement strand
CTCCCCACCCTCCCCGGAGCGATCATGAAACGTACTCTCGCCGTGGGCCTGACCGCCCTGTCCGCAGCCGCCGTGCTGACCGCCTGTTCCGGTCGCGGCACCACGATCGAAGCCGGCGAATGCGATCCCGGCATCACCGACACCGAGATCCGGTTCGGTTCGAGCCTGATGCAGTCCGTCGCCGGTCCGCAGGCGAAGGCCGCGACCGCCCTGTTCGAGGACATCAACCAGGACGGCGGCGTCACGATGGGTGACGGTAGGACCCGCCGGATCGTCTACACCGCCCTCGACGACGGCTACGACCCCGCACGCACCGTCGGCAACGTGCGCTCCCTGGTCGAACAGGAACAGGTCTTCGCCATCCACAACCTCGTCGGGACGCCGTCGACCCTCGCGGTCGTCGACTACCTGTCGTCGAAGAACGTCCCGCTGGTCTTCCCCATGACCGGCAGCGACGAACTGCTCGCCTCCGCCGCCGATCGTCCCGTCGTCGCCGGCGCCGTGAATCCTCAGACCGGATGGGAAGTTTCGGCCCACGCCGAGCAGATGCTGGCTCGACATCCGAACGCGAAGATCGCGGTGCTCTACCCGAACGACAGCCTCGGCAGCGGCAGCCTCGCCGCACTCGAAGCCGCTCTCGAGGGCAGCGGCGCGCAGATCGTCGCACGGCAGTCGTACGAACCGACCACGCCGTCGGTGGATTCGCAGGTCGTCAACCTCGCCAACTCGGGCGCCGACGTCTTCATGAACTTCGCGACCGCGAGCTTCGTGACCCAGTCACTGAAGAAGGCCCACGAACTGCGCTGGGATCCGGACACATACATCTACTCGGGCGCGACCGACACGAACTTCGTGCTCGCACCCGCGGGCCTGGAAGCCGCGGAGGGAATCCACTCGTTCTACTGGATCTACGACGTGAGCAGCCCCGAACACGACGACAGGCCCGGTGTGGCGAAGTGGCGTGAATTCGCCGCCCGGCACGCGCGCGATTTCGCAAGCACCGACACGATCGCGGCAACCGGCTACAACACCGCACAGCTTCTCGTCACCGCTCTCGAGCAGATGGACGGCTGCAGCCGAACGGATCTGCTCGACGCGGTCCGGAACCTCGACGGGGTGACGACGGACCTGTCCATCGAGGGCATCACCTTCGACACCACCCCCGACTACCCGTACGCGATCACGTCGATGGCCCCGATGACCTTCCGGGACGGCAGCTGGCACTACGACGCCGTGGTCACCCGCGGCGAGGACCGGTGACGGTGCACACCGGCGCGGCGGTCGGCAACACCGCAGCCGTGCCGGAACTGCGGGTCGAGGACGTGCGGCTGCGCTTCGGCGGCGTCGTCGCCCTGGACGGTCCGTCGTTCTCGATCGCCCCCGGAACCATCATGGGACTGATCGGACCGAACGGCGCGGGTAAGACGACGCTCTTCAACTGCATCTCGCGGCTCTACCAGCCCGATTCGGGCCGGATCACGTTCGGCGACACGAACCTGCTGGAGTTGCCCGCCGACGGCATCGCCGCGGCAGGCATCGCGCGCACCTTCCAGAACATCGGGCTCTTTCCCACCATGACGGTCGTCGAGAACGTCCTCAGCGGCGCATACTCGCGCACCCGCGCCGGATTCGTGCGTACCGCACTGGGTTCGCCGGCCGCACGGCGCGAGGAGCGGTACGAACGCGACGAGGCGTGGGCGCTGCTCGAGGCAATGAACCTCGCCCACGTCGGGCTCGAACCGGCCGGCAACCTGCCGTACGGGACGCTCAAACGCGTCGAACTGGCCCGGGCCCTCATGCAGCGGCCGAAGCTGCTCATGCTCGACGAACCGGCGAACGGCCTCATCCACGAGGAGGTCCTCGAACTCGCCGAGACCGTCCGCGACCTCCGCGACGAACGCGGCTTCTCCGTGCTGCTCGTCGAACATCACATGGCGATGGTCATGTCCATCTCCGACCGGATCGTCGTGCTCAACTTCGGACGGAAGATCACCGAGGGCGACCCCGCCGAGGTCGCGGCACACCCGGAGGTCGTCGAGGCCTATCTGGGAGGTGCGGCATGAGCCTGCTCGCCGTCCACGATCTCCACGCGCGATACGGGAACGCAGAAGTCCTGCACGGCATCGACTTCGACGTTCCGGCCGGTGAGGTCACGGTGGTCCTCGGCGCCAACGGTGCCGGCAAGACGACCATCCTCCGATCGATCTGCGCGATGGTGCACACCAGCGGGCGGATCGTGTTCGACGGCCGCGACATCAGCGGCATGCGGACCGACCGCATCGCACGTCTCGGTATCGCCCACGTTCCGCAGGGGCGGGGCACCTTCGGTGATCTCACCGTCGAGGAGAACCTTCTCATCGGCGGGTACACGACGTCGCAGGCCGCCACGACGCGGTCCATCGAGCGGTGGTACGAGTTCTTCCCGCGCCTGCGCGAACGCCGCACCCAGCTCGCCGCCGGCCTCAGCGGCGGCGAACAGCAGATGCTCGCGATCGCCCGCGCCCTCGTCCCCGAACCGCGGCTGCTCCTGCTCGACGAACCGTCGCTGGGACTCGCCCCCCGCATCACCCAGGAGGTGTTCCGCGCGCTGGGGCAGATCAACGAGGACACGGGCACAACCATTCTCGTCGTCGAACAGAACGCCCACCTGGCACTCGAGATCGGATCCTCGGCGGTCCTGGTCGACGCCGGGCGCGTCGTCGCCCAGCGCCCCGCCGCGGCTCTCGCCCACGACGACGCGGTGCGCCGCGCCTACCTCGGCTACTGAGGAGGAGTTTCAGTCATGCAGGTGTTTCTTCAGCAAGTCGTGGACGGCCTGACCTGGGGGGCGCTGTACGCGGCGTTCGCCCTGAGCATCGTCCTCGTCTACCGGGCATCCGGAATCGTGAACTTCGCGCAGGGCGAGATGGCGATGATCTCGGCGTTCTGCGCCTGGCAGTTCCACCAGTGGGGCGCCCCGCTCTATCTCGCGATCGCCGGTGCGATGGTGGTGGCCTTCCTGTTCGGCGCCCTCACCGAACGGGTGCTCATCCGGCCGCTCGCCTCGTCCCCGAACCACATGCCGCTCGTGATCATCACGCTCGGTCTCATGCTCGTGCTCAACAGTGCGGCGGGCTGGATCTGGGGCGTGCAGAGCAAGGAGTTCCCCTCGATCGTGTCCGGCCCGGCGATCACCCTGGGGCCGGTCGCGATGTCCCGTCAGTCGGTGGTGATCGTCGGCGCGGTCGTCGTGGTCGCGGCATTGCTGTTCGTCCTCTTCCAGCGCACCCGGATCGGGTTGGCGATGCGCGCTGCCGCCGGGAATCCGGAGTCCGCGAAGCTGATCGGTGTCCCGGTCGGGTCGATGCTCACCATCGGCTGGGGGCTCGCCGCCGCCATCGGTGCGCTCGCCGCCTCGCTCGCGGCTCCGCAGTTGTTCCTCCAGCCGAACATGCTGGTCGCCTCCCTGATCTACGCGTTCGCCGCCGCCGTGCTCGGAGGACTCGACAGCCCGGTCGGCGCGATCGTCGGCGGACTGTGCGTCGGGGTCGCCGAAAACCTTGCCGGCACCTACATCTCGTGGATCGGGCACGACTTCAAACAGGCGGTGGCACTCGCCCTGATCCTCGGGGTCCTGCTGCTACGGCCCGAGGGCCTGTTCGGGACCAGAAAGGTTGCACGGGTATGACATTCCTCGATTCACTCCGCCGACCGCGAGCCGAGCTCGATGCGCCGCTGTGGCTCTCACGCGTCACGGTCGTGGCCGTCGTCCTCGTCGCCGTCGTCGCCCCCCTCGTGTCCGCGCCGTACGTGAACTTCGACCGGTCGATGGTCCTGGTGTACATCGTCGTCGGGCTCGGCCTGAACCTGTTGACCGGCAACACCGGTCAGATCTCGCTGGGCCACGGCTTCTTCTTCGCCGTGGGGGCCTACCTCAGCGGGGTCCTCGTCGAGAACCACGGTGTGCCGTACCTGCTGCTGCTGCCGCTCGCCTTCGTCGTGTGCTACCTCGTGGGGTACGCCTTCGGGTTGCCGGCGCTGCGGCTACGCGGGCTCCAACTCGCCTTGGCCACATTGGGTCTGGCGCTGGTGACGCCCGCGGTCATCAAGCGGTTCGAACACGTGACTGACGGTCACGCCGGCATCAACATCTCCGCTGCCGACGCGCCCGGGTTCAGCGGCCTCGAGCGGGACCAGTGGGTGTACTACCTGTGCCTCGTGGTCGCGCTGGTCGCGTACCTGGTGGTCCGCAGGCTTTCGACCGGCCGGATCGGCCGCTCGCTCATCGCGATTCGCGACTACGAAGCGGTCGCCACCACACTCGGTGTTCCGGCCACCCGGACGAAGACGACGGTGTTCGCCCTCAGTGCCGCCCTCGCCGGCACCGGCGGCGTGCTCTACAGCTTCGTCGTCCAGTACGTCGGCCCGGAAGCGTTCGGGCTGCCGCTCGCGATCGCGTTCATCACGATGATCGTCGTCGGCGGACTGGGCACGGTCCCCGGTGTCGTGTTCGGTGCCCTGTTCGTCGTGTACGTGCCGCAATGGACCGCGGACATCAACCAGTCCGCCGCGGGCATCACCTACGGTGCGGCGCTGATCCTGTTCATCTTCGTGCTGCCGTACGGCGTCATCAGCGTGATCCGGGGTCTTCTCGGTCCCGTCGTCGCCCGGATTCCGGGCCGCCGCCGGGACACCCGGCCGGTGGCGGACGGCCGCGACACCGCACCCGATCTCGCCACCGTCGCCCGATCCACGACGGCCTGATCTCGCGGTTGTTCGATCCCACGAGAAGGCCCTCGGCTCGTAGCCGAGGGCCTTCGTCGTGGAACCGGTAGGAGTCCGATCATCGTTCGGCGAAACGCTGCCCGAGGTCGTCGATCTCGGGAAGACCCATGAACGAGGTGAACTCGTCGAACGGCGGCAGCTCGCCGAGCACCGCGCGCGGCGTTCCGTCCCGGAGGATCGCCCCATAGAACTCGCGCACCGACCGGGTCGCCGCGAGGAGCGCACCGATCGGGAACAGCACCAGGGCGAACCCGAGGTCGGTGAGCTCGTCCAGGGGGAGACCCGGGGTCCGGCCACCCTCCACCCAGTTGAACACCAGGCGGTGGCCCTTCAGCCGGGACGCGACCTTGCGCACGTCGTCGGCGCTCGCGGGGGCCTCGACGAACAGCAGGTCCGCGCCCGCATCGGCGTAGCGCTTCGCGCGCTCGATCGCCGCATCGATACCCTCGACCGCCGCCGCGTCGGTGCGGGCGATGACGAGCAGATCCGGGTCGATCCGTGCCGCGGTCGCCGCCTCCAGTTTGGCGACCATCTCCCCGGCGGGAATCACCGCCTTTCCGGCCATGTGGCCGCACCGCTTGGGCGAGACCTGATCCTCGAGCTGAAGCGCTGCGACGCCGGCGTTTTCGTAGTCGCGAACGGTGCGGATCACGTTGATCGGATTCCCGTAGCCGGTATCGGCGTCGGCCACGACGGGTACGTCGACGGCCGCAACCATCCGGCGGGCGTGGTCCGCCATCTCCGTCGCGGTGAGCAGACCGACGTCCGGCCGTCCCAACAGTGATGCGGCGGTGCCGAATCCGGTCATGTACACGGTGGAGAATCCGGCGGCTTCGGCCAGCCGCGCGGTGAGTGCGTCGTAGGCACCGGGAGCGAGAACCGGGGATCCGGCGTCGAGCAGGCGGCGCAACTGTGGCCGCGTCGCGGTCCGGGCGCCGAGCAGGTCGGACATGGAATGCCTTTCGAATTTCAGGGAACCAGGTGCCGCGGGTTCGCGACCCGCAGCCTGGTGAGGACAGCGCTCGAGACGGCCCTGCGGACGGCGACGTCGTCGTAACCGAGAGCACCCGAGCGGATTTCGGTGGCGAGGTCGGCCTCGGTAGCGCAGCCGAGTTCGCCGAGGCGAGCGCGCAGGGCGTTCGCGGCGTCGTCCCCGGCGGCAAGTTCCCGGCCGGCGATGCGCAGGAGGTTCACGCAGATCCGCAAGAGGTAGCGCTGCTGGTCGGAATCGTCGGCCAGAGCGGGCGCGATCTCGTCGGTGAGTGTGGTGGCGACGAGATCGACGATCTCGTTCGTCGTCGGCCGGTCGTGAACCGTGGCGGTCGCGGAACGCCGTTCGGGCGCCTCGCCCGGGTCGTCGAGGAGTCCGAGCACGAGCAGGAGGTCGTACTCGGATTCGCACACCCGGCGTCCGATGGACGCCAGTTCGAGGGAGAACTCCTCGCCGCTGAGGTGCCGCTGCGCCTGGAATCGGCTCAGGACGAGCCAGCGCAGGGTGCCGTAGGCCTCCCACCAGTGCAGTTCGGCGTCCGACGGGCGGATCCCGGTGGCGCGTTCGTATCCGTCGACGAGTTGCTCGCGGGTGCCGATGCCACCGACCGGCAACTCGGCACCGAACCGCCAGGCGCGGACGCACAACCAGCCCAGGTCCTCGATGGGGTCGCCGAGGTGGGCGAGTTCCCAGTCCAGGACGCCGCGGATCCCGGTTCGGTCGACGAGCAGATTGCCCATCCGGAAATCACCGTGTACCAGCGCTTTCGGCCGCACCGGTGGTCGATGGTCACGAAGCCAGCGCAATCCCATCTCGACGGCAGGGCGCGGCTCGTCGAATTCCCGGTACACCGCTTCGATCGCGTCGAGCGGATCCCCGGAATCGAGCATCGCCACCTCGGCGACGTCGCTGCGGTGGATCAGGCCCAGGGCGTATCCCATCTGCTCGGCGAGCTCGGCCCGGACGGCGACGAGTTCCGGGTCCCGCTGCAGTTTGCGCGGGAGCGATTCGCCGTCGACCCTGTTCATCAGCAGATAGGGCGCGTCGATCCCCGGTGCGGTGTCGCCGGCCGCGAGGACCTGGGGGACCGGGACGCCGGCCGCGGCCGCGGCGCGCAGGCACGCGGTCTCCGCGCGCATGCGGTCGGCGTCGCCGTGGCCGGGCGGGTCGCGGCGCAGCACGACCGGCAGGGGACTGCCGTCCGAGGTGTGGGCCTCGACAGACCACACCTGCCTGCTCGCCCCGCCGGTGAGCCGGTGCACGTCCGCGACCGTGACGGTTTCGCCCCGGGCATCGGTCAGGACGTCGGCGATGCCGTCGGCGAGTGTGGTGGTGGGGGATTCGGTCATCGCCACGGTGCCGCCTCGGGGTCGCGCAGGAGACGACGCGCCGTCGACATGCGGTGCACTTCGTCGGGGCCGTCGTAGATCCGCGCGTACCGGGCGCGGCGGTACATCTCCTCGAGAGGGGTGTCGCCGGTCAGGCCCAGCGCCCCGTGGACCTGGATCGCACGATCGACGACGTTGTGGAGCATCCGGGCTCCCCAGAACTTGATCAGGCCGATCTGGACCCGCGCGTCCTCGCCGGCGTCCATGGCACGGGCCGCATCGAGGGTCATCAGCCGCGCCGCGTGGATCTCGGCTGCCGATTCCGCCACGTAGCGGTGGATCTCGCCCTTCTCGGCGAGGAGCGTGCCGTGCACGTAGCGGCTGTTTGCGCGCTCGCACATCAGCTCGAATGCCCGCTGTGCCTGGCCGAGCCAGCGCATGCAGTGGAAGATCCGGCCGGGTCCGAGACGATCCTGGGCGACGACGAACCCCTTGCCGCGCTCCCCGAGGAGGTTGGCGGCCGGGACGCGGACGTCGGTGAGCCGGACCTCGTAGTGGTCGCTCGGGTCGTGGCCCATGGTCGGGATCGAGCGGACGATCTCGAATCCGGGGGTGTCGGTGGGCACGATGATCGCGCTGATCCGCGAGTGGCGCGGCGCGGTCTCGGGCTCGGTGCGGGCGAAGACGGAGCAGTATCCGGCGTCGGCGACACCTGGGTCATCAACGGCCACAAGTGGTTCACCACCGGTGTCGCCGTCGAGTTCCGCCCGGGTCTCGATCAGGGTGGGGTCCGAGCCGGCGACGTCGGGTTCGGTCAGGCCGACGGACGGCAGGAAGTCCCCGGCGACCAGCGGCGGGATCCACCGCTTCTTCTGCTCCTCGGTGCCGTGTTTGCGCAGCATCAGCGTGTCCTGCATGGACACCGAACCCACTGCGAGCTGGCCGAATTCGGAGCGTCCGATGATCTCGTTGAGGTAGACGAAGTCGAGGAACGGCACGCCCCCGCCACCGATGTCGGCCGGGTGTCCGAGAGCCCAGAGCCCGAGTTCCTTGGCGCGGGACCGCAATCCGTCGAGCGTCTTCCGGGCGTCGTCACCCTCACGGGTGAGGACCGGTTCGGCGGGGATGACCTCGCCGTCGATGAAGGCGCGCATCCGGGCGCGCAGGTCGGCGATCTCGCCGTCGGGCTGGTTCACCATCATTCCAGTGCTGCCTCTCGTGTTATGTGCGCGATGCTCGGTTGCGGGAACCGATTTCGCGAAGGGGGCGGATCGCGGCGGAGTCGACGTACTCGTCGATGCGGGAGATGTGTCCGTCCTCGACGCGGACGAACAGGCCGGCGGGAATCTCCAGGGGGCCGTGCCCCGGTAGGACGCCGCGGACCACGTGTTGCTGAGCGAATCCGTCGGGCAGGATGTGCCGGCGGATGTCTTCGTAACGGAAGTCCTCGAGCGTGCGCGCGAGCCACCGCAGTACTCGAAGGTTCGCGGAAACGGTCTGCTCGAGGCCGTCGTCGTTGTGCCAGATACGCGCGTCGGGCGCGTACAGCTCGGTGAGTGTCGCCTCGTCGCCGCGTTCGACGGCGGCGAAGAAGCGATCGGCGAGGTCGTTCATGGGGACATACCGTTCATGGGGCAGGGTTCTCCTCGCGGCTTTGTGCGGTGTCGGGGTCGAGTCCCAGTGCACCGAGGCACATCTGGTCCAGGGTGTCCAGCAGCCGTTCCTCGTCGGCCTCGTCGCCCTGGACGAGCCAGAGGTAGAGGGTGTGGTCGACCATCGCGGCCATGGCGCGGGCCGCGAACACCGGGTCGAGCGAGGAGCGGACGAGCCCGTCGGCCTGCCAGCGGGCGATCGCCCGCGACGTCCGTTCGACCAGTTGCTGGCGGTGCTGCTGACGCAGCGCGCGGAACTCGTCGTTGAACGTCGCGACCTGCTCGACGATCGCCATCAGTCGCGCGTTGCGCCGGTACGCCTGGTAGTAGGAGCGGTTGGACGCGACGAGACGGGCGGCGGGGGACAGGTCGGAATCCGCGGGTTCGCGACGGTGCACGTCCTCGAACAGGCGGGTGCTGAGTTCGCGGAAGATGTCTTCCTTGGATTCGAAGTAGCGGTAGAACGTTCCGTAGGAGACCTTGGCCTCCTGTGAGATCTGTTCGACCCGCGTGTCGGGGAAGCCGACGGTCTCGAACACGGTGCGGGCAGCGTCGAGCAGTGCATCGCGGGTCTTGCGGCCGCGTGCGGTCAGGGTGTCGACCGGTGCAGGGACGGACGGGGTGTTGACAGATGACTTGGCCACGGTCAAACTATCCAAGAAGATGACATGACTGTCAAGTCATTTTTCGGCCACAGCCACGACACATTCTTCCTCGTCATCGCGCCGAAAGGGATCGCAATGGACAACTCGGATCCGAAGTTCGAATTCCGCGGAATCAACCACCTCGCGCTCGTGTGCTCCGACATGCGACGCACCATCGACTTCTACTCGGGTGTGCTGGGCATGCCGCTCGTCAAGACACTCGACCTGCCCGACGGACTCGGCCAGCACTTCTTCTTCGACTGCGGAGGAGGGAACACCCTCGCGTTCTTCTGGCTCGCGGATGCCCCCGACGCGGCACCGGGTATCGCCGCACCCAAGGGCCTGCCGGACCAGGGTGAACTCGCCAGCGCCGTCGGCTCCATGAACCATGTCGCCTTCGCGGTGCCGCCGGAGAAGTTCGACGAGTACCGCACCCGGCTGAAGGCCGAGGGCATCGCGGTCAGCCGTGTCCTCAACCACGACGACAGCCCCGCGGGGGTGTCCCGGGAGGTGCATGCCGGCACCTTCGTCCGATCGTTCTACTTCCAGGATCCGGACGGTGCTCTTCTGGAATTCGCGTGCTGGACACGAGAGTTCACAGCGGAGGACGTCCGGCACGAGCCGAAGACCGCCGCCGACCGGCGCGCGACGAGCGTCCGCTGACAACCCCGAAAGGAACCGCCATGCCCCGACTTCGTGAGGTCCCGCGCGCCGAGGTGACCGACGAGAAGATCCTGTTCTTCTACGATAGGCTCTTCGGCCCGGACAAGGATCCCGCCGTCGATCACGGCACCATCCACGCCACCCCGGGTGACTGGTGGACGGTCTTCGCCCAGTCGCCCGCGGTGTTCCGGCACGCGGTGCGCGGGTTCGCGCTCTACCGGAACGCGAAACTGGATCCCCTCCTGCGGGAACTGGGCCAGGGACGCGCCGGGTACGCCCGCGGAAGCCAGTTCGTCTTCTCGCAGCACTGCAAGCAGATGCGGTCGCTCGGCATGCCGGAGGAGAAGATCGCCGCGATCCCGTCCTGGCAGATCAGCGACCTGTTCTCCCCGCTCGAACGTGCCGTGCTCGCCTACACCGACGGACTCGTCCACGACGGGGGCCGCGTACCGGACGAGGTGTTCGCCGCCCTGCAGGCCGAGCTCTCCGACTCCGAGATCCTCGAACTGACGTACATCACCTGCATGTACGACATGCACGCCACCATGTGCCGGGCGCTGAAGCTCGAGTTCGACGACCGGCCGGAACCGATCGAGGAGGTCCAGGTGCCTGAGGGCGTCGTGGTCGCGGACCTGTCGGCCGACCTCGCGGGAGAGTAGCGAGGAGTCGGAACGGATCGTGCGGCCGCGGTCGGGGCGGCCGTACGATCGCTACGTGGTGAGCAGGTAGAAGCGCCACAGATCGAAGTTCTCGATCGGCAGGACCGAGACGTCGGCGAACCCGGCTTCGAGCGCGTAGCGGCGCAACGTCGACATGCGCATCACCGTTCCGGTCCCGACCGAGCCGGGGTGGCTCATGCTGTCGGGCAGGCAGCACGTCAGGCTGAACCCGTACATGAGGCGGTCGATTTCGTTTGCGGGTGCGGTGAACTCGTCCGCGACCGCTTCGTCCATCACGACGACCACGCCGTCGTCGGTCAGTGCCCGTCGCATCGCACCGAGCACTTCCACGGGCCGGGGCATGTCGTGAATGCACTCGAACGCGAACGCGGCCGAGAATCGTCCTTCCGGAAGTTCCTGGGCATCCGCTTCGATGATAGTGACGCGATCCGAAACATCCGGGTGTTCGGCGACATTGGACGTGGCGAGGGCTACGGTCGCCGGATCGATGTCGTAGCCGGTCACCCGGGCCTGCGGGTACGCTCGCGCCAGGGCGATCGTCGACCATGCTCCACCACAACCGATGTCGGCGATCTCGATCCCCGGTTTCCGCAGCCTGTCGTGGAGTTCCGGCACCGACGCCAGCGCCGACGGCAGGGCCTTCTCGAACCACGGCCGGTTCATCGCGGCCTGGGATTCCCGCGCGTCCGCGCCGAGGTCTGCCCAGCTCACGCCGCCGCCGGTGCGGTAGGCGTCGAGCAGTTCGGGCAGATGGACGGCGAAACCGCACAGCATACGTGCGAGCGGGCCTAGGTAGTTGAGGCTGTGCTCGTCGGTGAGGACCTCGGCCGCGGTGTCCAGGAGGGTGTATGTCCGCGGATCGCCGTCGCTCGCGACGAGCAGCCCGGTCGCGGCCTGCTGTTCGAGCCATTCGCGTGCATAACGGGTATCGGTGCCGGTGCGGGCCGCCAGTTCCTCCGGGGTGGCCGGCCCGTCCGTGGCGAGACTGCGGTACCAGCCGAGTCGGTCGCCGATGTACATCGAGATCAGGTCGATCGTTCCCAGCGACGCGTCGAGGACGCGTTGTGCGAGGGACTCGACCGTGGGGGCGGTATCGATGTCGGTCATGGGTGCCTCCGAGGGGAGCGGGTGTTCGGGGCATTTTCATGGTGCCTGCCGGGCGTGCACGCGACAACCTGCCGGACCTCCGGGAACAATTGCCGTACGGTGTACGTTAACCGACGGCATCCCACAAGAAGGAGGGTTCTCGTGCAGATCACCGGCAGTGCCCTGTCCCTCAATGTCGCGGACGTCGAGGCGTCGGCGGAGTTCGCGATCCGGCACCTGGGTTTCGCTCCGGAGATGTCCGCCGACGGTTTCGTGTCCCTCGCCCGCGAGGACGCCGGATTCAACTTGATCTTCCTGCGTACCGGGCTCGGCACCTTCAAACCGGCCAGCCATGCCGGTGCCGCCGGGCAGGGGACGCTCGTGGCGTTCGTCGTCGACGACATCGACGCCGAATACGAGCGGCTCCGAGGCGAAGGCGCCCGCATCGTCACCCCGATCGAGACCGAGCCGTGGGGGGAGCGCTACTTCCAGATGCTCGATCCCAACGGCGTCGTGTTCCAGCTCGTGCAGTGGGTCGACGGCACCGACGGGTAGTCCGGGCCCCGTGCGTGATTTCGGTAGCGGCCGCTACCGAAATCACGCACGAGGGGCAGCGGCCAGGAAGGGCTCGACCACCGACAGCACCTCGCGACTCGCGGCGATCGTGGTGGCGTGGTCGAATCCGCGCAGGACCGCGAGCCGCGCGCCGGGAATCGTCCGCGCCAGCGCCCGCGTGTCCGGCACCCGAAGGAGATCCTCCGATCCGACGAACGCCAGGGTCGGCACCCGCAGCGCCGTGAGTGCCTCGTCGGCGATGCCCGGTTCCTGCTCGGACCTGCGGAAATAGGCGGCCAAGGCGCGGTCGTCGTTCGCACGGAACGCCGCGCGGGTCGCGGCGTCGACCGGCCACTGCCGGTGCGCGGACCAGGCGTCGAGGAACGCCTCCATGCCGTCGCGTTCGAGAACGTCGACACAGCCGGGGAAGAACAACCGGTCGAACGCCCCGGCCTGCGGGCGGGCACTGCCACCGCCCACGATCAACGACCGCACCCGGTCCTCGGCTGCGACCGCGAGCGACAGCACCGACCGTGCCCCGAACGAATAGCCCATGACGTGAGCCCGCTCGACGCCGGCGTCGTCCAGCACCGCGAGCAGGTCGCCGACGACGAGATCCATTGCGTAGCAATCGGGATCGGTGGGCTTGTCGCTGCGGCCGTGCCCGCGCAGATCCGGCAGGAGCAGCCGGTATCGCTGACGCAGCGCCGCCATGTACCCGAAGCCCCGCCAGATCGCCGACGACAGGGCGCTCCCGTGCGCGAGCAGCAGCGCGGGAGCGTCCGCCGGACCCACCGCCGCGTACGCGACGGCGGTGCCGTCGACAGGATTGATCGCTCGACTCATCCTCCGAGTGTGACCGATCGGGTCACGCCGATCTCCGCGAGGAACCGTTCGTCGTGCGACACCACCACGAGCGCACCCTCGAACGCCAGCAGCGCCTGCGTGAGATGTCCGAGACTCGGCAGATCGAGATTGTTCGTCGGCTCGTCGAGCATCAGCAACCGCGGTGCCGGATCGGCCGCGAGGAGGATCGCCAGCGCCGCCCGCAAACGCTCGCCTCCCGACAACGCCCCGACGGGCCGGTCGGCGTCGGCGCCGCGGAACAGGAAGCGCGCCAGGCGCGCCCGGATGTCCTGCGGGGTGCGATGGGGTGCGCGCAGCGCCGCGTTCTGCGCGACGGACAGGTCGTCGTCGAACACGTCGAGCCGCTGCGGAAGCAACGCGAACGGCACTCGGGGCCCGGCGTCCGCAATGCGATGCAGCAGCGTCGTCTTCCCGGAACCGTTCGGCCCTCGCAGCGCGATGCGTTCGGGCCCGACGATCTCGAGCGGCTCGTCGAGAACCCGCTGGCCCGGGTGCACCACGGTGGCCGGGAGGTCCACCCGGATCTCCCGATCGTCCCGCACCGCCTCCTGGGCGCGGGTGAGCTGCTCCCGGGCCTGCTCGAGATTGCCCTCGTGCTCGCGACGCAGGCGACCCGCGGACTCCTGCGCCGCACGCTTGCGGGCCCCCATGATGATCTTGGGTTCCCGCTTGTTCTCGAACATCTTGCGCCCGTAGCGTTCTCGGCGATCCAGGATGATGTGCGCGGCGGACAGCTCACGGGCCTGCCGGCGCACGTCGTTGCGGGCGTCGCGGACCGCCGCCTGCGCGGCCTCCTGTTCCGCCGCGACGATCCGCTCGTACTCGCTGTAATTGCCGCCGAACAGCCGCAGAGCGCCGTCGCGCAGCTCGGCGATCGCATCCACCGATTCGAGCAGGTCGCGGTCGTGGGAGACCACGACGAGAGTTCCGGTGAACTGCCGCAACGCCTCGTACAACCTGCCCCGCGCGGCGGTGTCGAGGTTGTTGGTCGGCTCGTCGAGCAACAGCACCTGCGGATCGTCGAGCAGTCGCGCCGTGAGCGCGAGCAGAACGGTCTCACCGCCCGACAGGGTTCCGACGGTGCGATCGAAGTCGTTCCGGTCCTGCAGGATCCGGTCGAGACCGAGCCTGTGCACGGTCGCGATCGCGCGTTCCTCGATGTCCCAGCGATCGCCGACGGTGTCGAAGTCCGCGGCGGTTCCGTCGCCGGATTCGATGCGTCGCAGCGCGGCCCGGACCTCGCCGATCCCCAGGACCGTCTCGACTCGCAGATCCGGGTCCAGGGTGATGTCCTGCGGGAGGTAACCGACACGCCCGCGTGTCGTGACCGATCCGCGCGTTGCCTTGCGGTTCCCCGAAACGATCTGCAGCAGAGTCGATTTTCCGGATCCGTTCCGTCCGACGAGACCGGTGCGGCCGAGCGGGAACGTCGCGTCGAGCCCGTCGAACACGGGATCGCCGTCGGGATGCTCGTAGTGCAGGTCGGAAAGAGAAATGCCGATGGGAGAGGACATGAGAACTCCTGGAGGTAGCGACGGATCGCACGGGGAACGTGCGGGGTGCGAAACCTCTACAGGAGCAAGGGCCTTCTCCGATCGGCGACAACGTGACGTGACTACGGTATGCACACGGTTCGGAACGCGCAACCGGTTTTCGCGACACGCTACGAAGGAGTGCAGTGGGACCGACATCGCAGGTTCGGCCGATCGACGCCACCTATGTTCTCGAAGCCGATCGCGGTCATCACCTCGACACACTCCTCTTCTGGGTTTTCGACTCGGGGACCGGGACGCCCCCGACCGCCGCGGAGATCACCGAACACTTCCGGCGACGTGCGGGGTTCTGGGCGCCGATGAACCGTCGTTTCGTCGGCGTTCCCGGACACCTGGACCACGCGTACTGGGTGGCCGACGACCGGCCGGTGGAGGACCGGGTGGTCCACGATCGGCGGACAGGACTCGACTGGCAGGCGCTGATCCGGGTACTCGAACAGCTCGCCGCCACCCCGCTCGACGTCCGCGCCACGGCCTGGCGAATCGACGTGTTCCACGACGTCCGGAACGTCCCCGGCACGACCACGCCCGGGACCGTCGTGGTGTTGCGCGGGAACCATTCACTGATCACGGGACCGATCTTGAATCCCTTGTCGGAGGCGCTGTTCGGCGACAGGACCGAGCCGGTGCACTTCCCGGGACTGGATCCGGTCGTCCCGCGCGTGAACCGTGCGCTCGCCGCGGCGCGTGGGATCACCCGGGCTCCGCGCGCGACGGTGCACTATCTGCGGACGATGGGTGCCGCGCTGCGCGATGCCCGGACCGCTGCCCAGGGTTCTGCTCCACCGGCGAGCCTCACCCGGACCGTGCTGAACTCCGAACCCGGCGACCGGCGCACGCTGCTCGTGCTGCGTCTCGGTCGCGCCGGGTCGCTCCCGACGGGGTTCACGGTCACCGCGCTCGCGCTGACGGCGATGTCGGTTGCGCTCGAGCGGTATCTCACCGACGTCGCCGGACAGTGCCCGCCGGACCTGACAGCGTTCGTGACGATCGCGTTCGCCGATGAGGTGCAGGCAGTCGGTATCAACAGCATCGACTGGGCGGATGTCGCGCTGCGCCCCGACATCGACTCGATCCGGGAACGCGCCGCGGCGGTGCTGGCGTCGCTGGTAGAACGCAGAGAAGCCGCGTCCGTGCGGCGCCTGACCGACACGAACGCGATTCCGTCGTTCCTGCTCCCCGTGGAACTGGCCGCGCACCGGCGTCGCGTCGATGCCCGTCTTGGTCCGCGCATGCACACGATGCTGACCAGCATCCGGATCGGCGGCGACGGTCCGTGGGCGCTGGCCGGTCGGCCGATGCTGTTCGGAACCCTCTGCCCGTCGTTGACCTCGGAGGCCACCGTCACCCACGGGCTGATCGGTCTCGGCGACGACCTGACCCTGACGGTGCTGACGTCCCCGGAGATCATCCGGGTTCCACAACGCTATGCCGCGCACCTCGAAACCGCCTTCGAGGAGGTGGCGACCGCACTCCGTCCCGGAGCGTGAGCGCGGCCGCTTCCGGCTGCGCGCCGGGATCCGCCTCATGATTCGGAATCCGCCCGTGCTGTTACCGGAGCGGATTCCGAACCGCCGCGTGGTTTCCGTTACGTGCATCCGGCACGCCGCGTGGTGACAGGCGCCGGTGAACGAACTCGGGCATGATCGAGTGAGTGCGCACTCTTCGACGACGAATGGTCCTGCCGGTGGTGCTGACGGTGGGTGCGCTCGTGGTGGCCGGTTGCTCCACCGGACCCGATCAGCCGGAGACCGTCGCCCAGCAGTTCGCGGAGGCACTCGAGGCGGGAGACGTGCAGGCCGCGGCAGCGCTGACCACCGATCCCACAGCCGCAGCCGAGACCATCGACGGGTTGTTCGAAGGACTCGGCTCCGACTCGCCCGACGTCACGCTCGCTGGTACCGGGGACGAGGACACCTTCGAACTCGACGTGGCGTGGCGGTTGGGACCCGACCCGGCCGAAGACGAGGCCGGGGAGACCGACGCCGGGGAGACTTCGGCGACGCCGGCCGCCCCGGAGCCCGCACCGAGCGTGGGCGAGTGGTCCTATCGCACGTCGGGGTCCGCGGTCGACGGCGACGCCGGCTGGCGCATCCGCTGGGATCCCGCCGTGCTCGCGCCCGGGCTGACCGCGGACACGTCCCTGCGGTACCTCCGGGCCGAGGGCACTCCCGCGTCGGTGCTGGACCGCAACGGGCAGCCGCTGATGGAACAGCGGGTCGTCACCTTGGTGAACCTCGACCCGACCGCCGACCCCGCTGCGGTCGCGCCGGTGCTGGCGACGGTCGTGCCGACGATCACGGCGGAATCACTGGCGGCGGATCTCGCGGAGGCCGGGGGCGGACCGGTGACGGCGGTGACCTTGCGCGACGAGGACCTGGCCCGGGTCGAAGCACAGCTCGCAGCGTTGCCCGGGGTGTCGCTGGCCCCGCAGACACGGCTGCTGACCGTCGACCGGGCGCTGGCGTCGCCGGTGTGGTCGGGTCTGGCCGAGATGTGGCAGGACGGGCAGGACGCGGCCGCGGGCTGGGTCGTGCAGTCGGTGGATGTGGACGGGTCGGCGCAGCGGGTGACCGGGGTCGACGGGACGGACGCGCCGGACATCCGCACGACGATCGATCTCGGCTTGCAGGTGCGCGCGGAGGCTGCGGTCGCCGCGGTGCCGCAGCCGGCCGTCGTCGTGGCTGTGGAACCGTCGACCGGAGCGGTGCGCGCGGTCGCGCAGAACGC
>NZ_JADZGH010000180.1:16512-36536 GCF_015865005.1 Rhodococcus sp. CX | reverse complement strand
GCCCGGTCGCGCTGACCGGTCTCTACCCGCCGGGGTCGACGTTCAAAACGGTGACGACGTCCGCGGCGTTGCAGGCGGGGGCGGCGGCGCCGGACACGGTGCTGCCGTGCCCGGGTGTCGCGACGATCGAGGATCGCACGATACCGAACGACGACAGTTTCGATCTCGGGTCGGTGCCCCTGCACACGGCGTTCGCGCGTTCCTGCAACACGACGATGGCCCAGTTGGCGGTGAATCTGCCGCCGGATGCGCTGACCGACGCCGCGGCCCGGTTCGGACTCGGCATCGACTATGTGACACCGGGGTTGGTGACCGTGACCGGAAGCGTCCCGGTCGCGGATTCGGCGGCGCAGCGCGTCGAGTCGGCGATCGGCCAGGGCGCGGTGACCGCGTCGCCGTTCGGGATGGCGATGGTTGCGGCGTCGATCGTGCGCGGGTCGACCCCGCTTCCGATGATCGTGCAGGACGAGCCGGCGACCGCGGATCGGACCGTGGACGCCGCGCCTGCACCGGTGACCGCGGCGTTACGAACTATGATGCGCGAGACCGTGACCGACGGGACCGCAACCGTTTTGAACGACATTCCGGAACTGATCGGCAAAACGGGGACCGCAGAGTACGGTGGCACGAACGAGGCGCACGGATGGTTCATCGGAGCGCAGAACGATCTCGCGTTCGCGGTTTTCGTTGCGGGAGCAGGGAGTTCGGCTCCTGCGCTGGACGTGGCCGGGCGCATGCTCAGGAGGTGATTCGGACCTCGTAGTCCAACTGTGACAGCATCGTAGGCAAGCTGTGCTTGAGGCTCAAGTGACTGAAGTGAAGGTTGATCTTTATGGGTTCTCGGGAACGGCGACGAGTGCGAGTGGTCGCCCTCATCTCCGCGATCGTGATCTGTGTGACGGCCGGCATCGTGGCGTTCACGATCGCCGACTCACGCAGCGATGTGGAGCGCCTCGTCGACGATTTCGTAGCCGAATTGAACGAACGTGACGCCGAGGGCGCCGCAGCTCTGACGTCCTACCCGAACGCGGCGTCCGCGACGCTGACCCAGATGTTCGACGGACTGTCCGACGGCACGGTCGAGTACGAGATCACCCAGCTGGTCGAGCTTTCCGGCGAGTCCGGTTACTTCACGCTCGAGGGGAACTGGAACTTCGGACCGGACAAGGACTGGTCCTATCAGGTCGACGGTTCCGTCAAGAAGCTCGCCGTCGGCTGGCGCGTGTCGTGGAGCCCCGACGTCGTCGTACCCGATCTCGGCGGCGGACGCACCGTGCACCACGTACGCACCGACGCGGCACCCCCGAAGATCTTCGATCGCAACGGGCAGTTGCTGATGGCCGAGCAGACGATCAACACGGTCGTGCTCGATCCCGCGAAGATGCCCGATCCGGTGCTGACGACCACGATGCTCGGTGACGTCCTCGAGCCGGTCGCACCGGTCATCACGGCCGAGTCGATGCAACAGCGCCTCGCGGAACAGCCCGGTGAGCGGATCGCCGCCGTCAAGCTGCGCGACCAGGACTACCAGTTCCTCGAGGACGACATCGTTTCCATTCCCGGCGTCGAAGTGGTGAAGACCCCGACGCTCATCAGCGCCGATCGCCGGATCTCGAGCCCGCTGCTCGACTCGTTGCGCAGCGCGTGGCAGCTCGAGCGCGACCGCACCGCCGGCTGGGCCGTGACCCTCGAGGATCCGCAGGCCGGCCCCATCCAGGTCGCCGGATTCCAGGGTCCGCCACCGCCGGATCTCGTCTCGACCCTCGACTCGCACGTGCAGCTCGCCGCGAAGGAGGCCGTCGTCAGCGTCGGAACACCCGCCGCGATCGTCGCGATCCAGCCGTCCACCGGCGGCATCCTCGCAGTCGACGTGAACAACCAGGCGATGGAACTCGGGGCCGTCGCGACCCGCGGGCTGTACCCGGCGGGGTCGGCGATGGACCCGGTCCGTGTCGCGGCGGGTATGGCGCTGGGGAAGGACCCGTCGCAGGTCAGCACCGCCGAACTCGGCGACGTCGCACGCAGCCTCGGTCTCGGTCTCGACTACTCCGTGCCCGGTTTCGAATTCGAGACCGCGCAGTTCGGGCAGAACCGCAGCGGCGTCGTGCAGTTCACGGGTTCCCCGTCCGACAGCGAAGCACTGCTCAGCCCGCTGGGGGCCGCGATGCTCGCGGCGTCGGTCGCGCGCGGCGATGCGGCGATGCCGATGATCGTGCAGGGGCAGCCGGCGACCGTCGCGGACCCGGCCGAGCCGCTGCCGGCCGAGACGATCGACGCCTTGCGCGCGATGATGGTCGACAACGTCCAGAACGGACCGGCGTCGTTCCTCAAGGGACATGCGGGCCTGACGGGCATCGCGGGGGACAACGGCGACGACCGCTGGTTCTACGGGGTGAGCGGCGACATGGCGTTCGCGGTGTTCGTCGCGAACGCCGACGGCGGCGACCGCGCGATCAAGATGGCCGACATGTTCCTGCGCGAACTCGGGAAGCCCACCGAGGCGTTCTGACCGGAAACGGCCCCAGCGTTCGCGGGTGAAAGCGGACCCCGGTACGTTTGTCCGTCGTGACCCTCTTCGACCTGCTGCTGCTCGTCGTTGCGGGCTTCTTCGCCGGGCTCATCGGCTTCGTCACCGGACTCGCCTCGATCGTGTCCTATCCCGCGCTCCTCGCGGTCGGCCTGTCGCCGGTCGCGGCGAACGTCACCAACACGGTCGCGATGGTCGGTGTCGGAGTCGGCGCGTTGTCGAACTCGGCGCGCGAGGTCGTCGACACCGGACCGCGGGTGTGGCGATGGACCGCCTACGCGGCGGTCGGCGGCGTGGTCGGTGCGATCGTGCTGCTCGCGGCGCCGGAAGGGTCGTTCGAGGCGATCGTCCCGTATCTGGTGGCGCTCGCCGCGCTCGCGTTGCTGTTCCAGCCCCGGATCCGCGCGTTCGCCGGGGGCCGCGACCTGCCGCGCACGTTCTCGACGGCGGTGTTCCTCGTCGCCGTGTACGGCGGATACTTCGGTGCCGGCGCCGGCGTGATCTTCCTGGCGCTCATCCTCGTGTGTTCGTCGGAGACGATCTGGCGGGCGAGCATCCTCAAGAGTTACCTGCTCGGCGTCGCGAACCTGGTCGCCGCGATCGGCTTCGCCGCGTTCGGTCCGGTGCACTGGCCCGCGGCCGTCGCGATGGCGATCGGGACCGTCGCGGGCGGCTGGTGCGGCCCGCCGGTCGTCAAGCGCATCCCGCCGGGCGTGCTGCGGGTCGGTGTGGCGATCGCCGGTTTCGGGCTCGCCGCGTGGCTCGCCCTGCGGTAGCCGCAGGGGCACGGCCGCAATGCGGGGCTGGGTTCAGTGCACGCCCTGCATCATCTTGCGGATCCACGGCGAGATCGCCATCAGCACGATGCCCACACCGATCGACGCCCCGCCGATCCACAGGTAGTAGGGCACCTCGTTGTTCTCGTCGTAGTACTTGGCGAGGGTGCCGGCCATCGCCGTGCCCAGGGCCACCGACAGGAAGAACAACGCCACCATCTGGGTGTGGAAGTTCTGCGGAGCCAGCTTCGTCGACAGCGACAGGCCCACCGGGGACAGGAACAGTTCGGCGAACGTGAACAGCAGCAGGATGCCCGCCAGGCCGAGCAGCGGCGCGCTGTTCGGCCCGCCACCGGACATCGGGATGAAGCACAGGAACGCGATGCCCATGATGATCGTGCCGATCGAGAACTTCATCGGCGACGAGGGCTGCCTCGGTCCGAGCTTCGTCCACGCGGCGGCGAAGACACCCGCGAAGATGATGATGAACACCGGGTTGATGGACTGCACCCAGGACGGTGGGAAGTCCCAGCCGAACAGGTTCCGGTCCAGCCGCGTGTCCGAGTACACCGCGACCATCGTGAACTGCTGCTGGAACAGCGACCAGAACGCGGCGCTCGCCAGGAACATCGGGATGAACGAGATGACGCGTTTGCGCTCGACCGGTGTGATCGCCCGGCTCGACAGGATGATCACGAAGTAGACGACCGCCGCGACGATCGTCAGTGTCACGACGATGTCCGACATGTTGTCGCTGGTGATCAGGCCGGTCAGCGAGGCCACGGCGATGATCACCACCGCGAGGGCCGCGATGGCCGCGACGCGCATGCGCAGCGTGTCCGGGAGCGGATGCGGAGGCGTCGCGCCGATGCCGGCGAGCCGCTTGCGGCCGATCGAGTACTGGATCAGGCCGATGGCCATGCCGATCGCGGCGAGCCCGAAGCCGTAGTGGAAGCCCATGTTGGTCTGCACCCAGCCGGTGAGCAGCGGACCGACGAGGGCACCGAGGTTGATGCCCATGTAGAAGATCGAGAAGCCCGCGTCGCGGCGTTCGTCGTGTTCGTCGTAGAGGTCGCCGACCAGCGACGTCGCGTTCGCCTTGAGGCCGCCGCTGCCGACCGCGACGAGCACGAGACCCACCCCGACCCCGGCGAGCCCGGGGATGAGCGCCAGCGCGATGTGGCCGCACATGATCATCACGGCGCTGTAGAACAGGGTTCGTTCGGAGCCGAGCAGCCGGTCGGCGATCCAGGCGCCGAGGATCGTCGACAGGTAGACGGTGCCGCCGTAGGCGCCGACGATCGACGTCGCGGCCGCCTTGCTGATCCCCAGCCCGCCCTCTTCGGCCGAGTAGTACAGGTAGTAGATCAGGATTCCCTGCATGCCGTAGAAGGAGAAGCGTTCCCACATCTCGACACCGAACAGGTTGGCCAGCGCGAGCGGCTGGCCGAAGAACCGGTGGTCCGACTGCGAATCCGGACGTGCCGCGGTGTCACTCATGAAAGTCACTTTCCCACCGGGCACACACCCGCGGGGATATTTCGAGGGTCAGCGCGTCGGCGTCACCGGGACGCGACGTCGCGGCGACGGTCCCACACGCGGGCGATCACACGCCAGCCGACCAGGAACAACCCGAGGAAGATGGTCGCGACCACGATGAACGCGGTCGCCGTGCCCTGCCCGGTCACCGCGCGCAGCAGCATGCCGACGACGAGGGTGCACAGCCACACGAGGATCCCGGTCGGGACGGCGGCGCGGGCGTCGAACTTGTCGCGGTAGAGCCCCGCGGTCGC
The DNA here is from genome assembly GCF_015865005.1 of Rhodococcus sp. CX. Taxonomy (NCBI): domain Bacteria; kingdom Bacillati; phylum Actinomycetota; class Actinomycetes; order Mycobacteriales; family Nocardiaceae; genus Rhodococcus; species Rhodococcus sp. CX. The sequence continues at coordinate 31,440 of NZ_JADZGH010000180.1, read as the reverse complement.
GAACCAGCCGACGGTCAATCCGGCGAGGAACGGCCACGCGGTGGTCGCGATACCCGGAATGTCGAGGGTTTCGTCGTGGCTCGAGCGCCCGAGAGCGGCGAAGACGACTACGAGGACGATATCGATCACCAGCGCCGGCGCGTACTTTCTCACGGGTTCAAGGGTAGGTCGGCGGTGCGGATGCGCATCCGTCGGCCCCGGACGGGAACGAGCGCCCTCCGGGGACGGAGGGCGCTCGTTCGGGAGAGGTGGGTCAGGCCTGGAGAGCCGCCTCGATCTCGAGGTTGATGGTGATCTTGTCGCCGACGACGGCGCCGCCACCCTCGAGCGGCATGTCGATGCTGATGCCGAAGTCCTTGCGGTTGATGACGGTGGTGGCTTCGAAGCCGGCGACCGGGCCGTTGCCCATGCCCGGGTTGACGCCGTTGAACTCGAGTTCGAGCTCGACGGGCTTGGTGACGCCGCGGAGGGTGAACTCTCCGTCGACGACGTAGCCCTTGCCGGTGCTGCGGATGCCGGTGGAGGTGAATGTCGCGGTGGGGAACTTCTCGGCCTCGAAGAAGTCGGCGGACTTCAGGTGCGCGTCGCGGTCACTGTTCCGGGTGTCGATCGAGTCGACGGCGATCTCGGCGGACACGGCGGCGGTGCCGTCCTCGGCGACGGCCACGGCGCCGGAGAAGTTCGTGAAGTTACCGCGAACCTTGCTGACCACGAGGTGGCGGACGGTGAAGCCGACGGTCGAGTGGACGGGGTCGATGGCCCAGGTGCCGGCGGTCAGGCCCGGGAACGTCGCGGTGGTGGCGGTGGTCATGGCAACTCCTCGTACTGATCAAAGATTCAACTTCCGATGTGTTCCACCATGGCACCAGATGGTTGATTGCGCAACTATTGTGTGATGCGGATCACTATCGAACGCGGTCGGGATCCGGGCCGGGATCGACCTCGGCCGGGGGAGGGGAAGCGTGCCGGCGCGTGAACAGCGACCGGGCCTGGTGCTCCCGTTCCAGATCCAGCTCGGCCTCGTCGATGCGATGCGACCGATACAGCACCGCGATCACGATCCAACCCACGACCGCGACGATCACGAAGCTGACCACGCGATACACGAACACCGCCGCCAGCGACTGCGACGCACTCATCCCCGCCGCCGTCAGCGTCGCGATCAACGTGCCGTCGACGAAACCGAGCCCGCCCGGCGCCAGCGGCACACTCGCCACCGCCTTGGCCGCGGTGAACGCGATCAGCAACCCCGGCAGCGACGGATCCCCACCGACCGTCCAGCACGCGAGACCCAGGCACGCGACGTCGAACACCCGGTGCACGCCGGACCAGCCCAGCGCCGTCAGGGCATCCCGCCGGCCCAGGTCCACCGACTCGAGCTGGCCCAGGATCCGCTCGAACGACTCGACACCGGTCTCGGCGGGCTTCTTCGTCAGCCGGTTGACGCGGTGGATCACCCACAGACCCAGCGCCTCGATCGACGACGGATTCCTCGCGACGTGACGCAACCCGAAGAAGAGGGCGAACACCCCGGCGACGGCCAGCACCAGCGTGACCGGGCTGACCCGCGACCCGACCGCCAGCGCCCCGGCCACCCCCACCGCGGCGAGGGTCGCCGTCGCGATCACCCCGGACACCGCCAGCTGCCAGGACGCGACGACCGGCGTCGCACCCCAGCGGCGCGTCTCCTTGTACGTGAAGGCCGTGGAGAACACCGGCCCAGCGGGCAAGGTCACCGACATCGCCGTGCTCGCGTAGACCACCGACGCCGACCGGAAGTGCCCGACGGTGACCCCGCCGGCACGAAGCAGGCGTTGCTGGACACCGGCGAAGCCGCTCAGCGCCGCGGCCTGGGCCGCGATACACGCCGCGAACCAGCCCCAGTGCAACTCCGTCAGGGCCCGCCAGGAATCGCTCAGCGACGGCCACAGGTAGACACCTTCGACGGTCAGCAGCACCACGAGTGCGACGCCGAGCAGCCATTTCACCCATGCGAAGGCGCCCCGACGCGGCGCTGCGCCGGGACGGGGTGGTTCATCGCGAGGCGGCGCCACGCGGATCAGCGTAGCCAACGCCCCGATGCGACCGGCCTCACTTCACTCGGGATATTTGATCGGCGAGGCCAGGTGGGTCAGCCGTCGGCGACCCCGCAGCTGCACCTCGTCGCCCAGCTCCCACTGCGCGCGCTCCTCGTCGTCGGCGAAGTACAACGCGCTCGACGACGCCAGCACCCGGCTCGGACGCATCTTCGCGAGCTCGGTCAGGCGCGACGCCTCGTTCACCGGATCACCGATCACCGTGTACTCGAACCGCTCGGCCGCGCCGATGTTGCCGGCCACCGCGAGCCCCGCCGACACCCCGATACCGATGTCGAGGCCGGTGATCTCGTCGAGCGCGAACCGCAGTTCCCGTGCCGCGGCCAGCGCCGCGGTGGGTGCATCCGGGCGGTCCAGCGGTGCCCCGAAGATCGCCAGCGCCGCATCACCCATGAACTTGTTGACGAACCCGTGATGCCGGTCGACGACGTCGACCACGACCCGGAAGAACTCGTTGAGCAGGTCCACGACCTCGTTCGGCGGCCGTTCCGCGGCGGTCGCCGTGGAGCCGACCATGTCGACGAACAGCACCGCCACGTACCGGGTCTCGCCGCCCAGTTCGGTGCCGTACTGCAGCGCGCGGCGCGCGACGTCCTCGCCGACGTGCTGACCGAACAGTTCACGCAGCCGCCGCCGCTCGTCGGACTCGGCCATCATCCGGTTGAAGCCGACCTGCAGGCGACCCATCTCGCTGCCGTCGAACACCTCGACCTGCACACCGGTCGCGCCGCGCTGCACCCGCTCGATCGCCCAGCGCAGCTGTTTGACCGGATCGGAGATCTGCGCCGAGGTGAGCATCGACAGGACCAGCGCCAGCCCGATCGCCATGATCGACAGCGCGAGAATCGCCCACGACAGCGAATCGGACGAGAATTCCATGTCCGACGTGAGCTGCGTGACGCACAACAGCACGATGCCGGCCACCGGCATCAGGGTGCCCAGCCCCCACGTCATCGCCAGCCGGGTGCCGACCCCCGGCGCCATGGTCCGGTCGAACCGGCCCTCGCTGAGTGCCTGGGCCGCCACCGGCCGCAGGATCCGCTCGCCGAGCATGTAGGTGAAGCCGAAGGTGCTCGTCGCGGCCATCGCCACGGTGATCGCCACCGCCGCGGCCAGCGACGGCATCTCCTCCGCGGTGAGGAACACGAACAACACGCCGCCGAGAATCCACAGCCCGAGATGCACGATGGCCTGCCGCAGCGGTGCGTGCAGCGCCGCCATCTGTTCCGATCGCGTCGGCGGGCCCCCGCGCAACTGCCACCGGACCACCGACCGCAGCATCACCGCCGCGGCCGTGAGACTGACGACACCGGCGAACGCGAGGTACACGGCGAACACCGCGAAGTTGCGGACCCGGTCCGCGATGATGTTCTCCGATTCCGAGATCGGGATGCCGTAGCGGACGAACGCGAAGACCAGCAGGGCGCCGAACAGGTTGGACGCACCCATCGAGACCATATAGAGGGGCCAGCGACTACGCAGAGTAGTCGCGACAGCCCGATATGACCTCAACACGACTTCAAATCAAACCACTGTAACGACCGTCACAGCACGGCGTGGTCCATAAAACGCGTCACCGAACCCTACGATCTCCCCGATCGACACGAATCGGGGGAACGTCGGCAATGGGAGGAACCGCACGAGGACGGCACGATGCCGATCCGGATGCGCCGCTGTGGCGAGCTTCGCAGGTGTTCCGCCTCGTCACCCTCGCCTACGCGGTCAGCTCCCACATCTCGACCGTCCCGCACTACACCCGGCCCGGCCTGGGCTGGTTCTTCATCGCCCTCCTCGCGGCGTGGTCGGTGCTCTCGGCGGTCCTGCTGTCGCGCGGAACGCAACGGTGGAAGGTCGTCGCACTCGACCAGATCGTCGCGATCGCCCTCATGGGTGCGACCCGGCTGGTCGCCGACCACGACTGGTACAGCAACCACCAGACGATGCCGACCACGCTGTGGGTCGCCAATGCGGTGCTGTCCGCCGCGGTGCTCGGCGGCCCGGTCGCCGGGACGTGCTCGGCCCTCGTGATGGCCACCGTCAGCGCTGTCGTGCGCGACCAGATCAACCTCGACCTGTGGCGGGACGCGACCGCCCCCGTGCTCGTCGCCGTCGGCGTCGCGATGGGCTTCGCGACCGTGACCGCGCGCCACGCCCACCGGCAGCTCGCACAGGCGGTGCGGATGGCCGCCGCTGCCGAGGAACGCGACCGGCTCGCCCGGCAGGTGCACGACGGGGTGCTGCAGGTGCTGGCCCTCGTCCAGCGGCGCGGGAACGAACTCGGGGGACCGGCAGCCGAGCTGGCCCGTCTGGCCGGCGAGCAGGAAGCCGCGCTGCGGATGCTCATCTCCGAACAGGGCACCCGGGTCGACCGCGGCGAGGAACAGGTGGATCTGCGCGCGCTGCTGCGCGCCCGGGCCGGAACGAACGTGACGGTCGCCGCCCCGGCCGATCCCGTCCTGCTCGAGCGGGGTCGCGCCACCGAACTCGCCGCCGCCGCGGCCACGGCCCTGGACAACACCGCGCTGCACGCCGGTCCCGGTGCCAAGGCCTACGTCCTGCTCGAGGACCTCGGCGACGAGGTGATCCTCAGCATCCGCGACGACGGCAGCGGCATCCCCGACGGGCGGCTCGCCGAGGCGGAGGCGCAGGGCCGGATGGGCGTGTCCAAGTCGATCGTCGGGCGCGCCGAATGGCTGGGCGGTGTCGCGGTCCTCGACAGCGCTCCCGGCGAGGGCACCGAATGGGAGATTCGAGTACCGCGGGAGGCGCCCCGTGCGTGACCACACTTCGGAACCCGTCACGGTGATGGTCGTCGACGACCACCCCATCTGGCGCGACGCCGTCTCCCGCGACCTCGACGCCGCCGGCTTCCGCGTCGTCGCCGCTGCCGACAGCGTCGGGTCGGCGGGACGGCGCGCGGCGGCGGTGCGCCCGGACGTCGTGCTCATGGACATGTCACTGCCCGACGGCAGCGGCACCGACGCGACCGTCGCAGTTCTGCGTGCCTCCCCGGGGACCCGGGTGCTGGTGCTGTCCGCGTCGTCCGAACGCGACGACGTGCTCGGCGCGGTGAAGGCCGGTGCGTCGGGGTATCTCGTCAAGAGCGCGTCGGCGGCCGAACTGGTGGAGGCGGTCGCGGCCACCGCGGCCGGTCAGGCGGTGTTCACGCCCGGCCTGGCCGGCCTCGTGCTCGGCGAATACCGGCGGATGTCGGCGACCGTGGACCGGCGCTCGCCCGCACCGCCGACGCTCACCGATCGGGAGACCGAGGTGCTCCGGTTCGTCGCGAAAGGACTGTCCGCCAAGCAGATCGCCGCGAAGCTCACCCTCAGCCATCGGACGGTGGAGAACCACGTCCAGGCGACCTTACGGAAGCTGCAGCTCGCCAATCGGGTCGAACTGACCCGCTACGCCATCGAGCAGGGTCTGGAATAGGTCACGGCGACCGGTTCCGCAGCCAGGCGCGGACCGCGTCGTCGGTCGCGAGTTCCGCCGCGCGGTCGAACGCCGCGCGGGCGTCGGCGGTCCGGCCCGCGCGCGCGAGCAGGTCGGCGCGCACCGCGTGGAACGGCTGATACGAGGTTGCGGCGGGGTGATCGCGGGCGACCGCGTCGAGTACGTCGAGGCCCGCCTCCGGGCCGTCGACGCGGTCGGCGATCGCGGCGCGTGCGACCCGCGACCCCAGGGTCGGCGCCGTGTGCACCAGCGCCCGCGAAAGTGTATCGAGCGCAGGCCAATCCGTGACCCCCGTGTGTCGGCGGGCGGCATGGACCGCCTGCATCGCGGCTTCGAGCTGGAAACGCCCGATGCGCCCGCCGGCCGAGGCCCGGCGGAGCATGCGCTCGCCCCGTTCCGCGAGTTCCGCGTCCCACGACGCCGGGTCCTGCTCGTCGAGCGGGACGAAGTCGGCGCCGGTCGCGCCGGCCCGGCTCAGCGACAGCGCGATCAGGGACGCCAGCCCCCAGGCTTCCGGTTCGTCGACGGACTCCGCGAGAACAGTTGCCAGATAAAGCGATTCGGACGCCATCGGGGTCACCCCGGGGCCGCGGGCGATCGTGAAACATCCGTAGACCGCTTCGAGGACCGCGGGAAGCCGCTCGGGCATCACGGTGCGGTCCGGGACGACGAACGGGATCCGGGCGTCGCGGATGCGCCGCTTCGCGCGGACGAGCCGCCCCGCCATCGCGGACGACGAGACCGCGAACACCGAAGCAACCTGTGCCGCATCGAAACCCAGCACCGCCTGCAGCATCAGCGGGGTACGCGCGGACTCGGCGATCGCAGGATGCGCGCACACGAACAACAGCGCCAGCCGCCGGTCCGGGATCGCATCCGGGTCGACCTCGTCGAGCGTCGCCACCGAGCCGACATTGTCGGGCACCTGCTCGAGCGGAGCCGCGGTGCGGTGCGCGGCGGACTTCCACACGTCACGCTGCCGGTTCCGGGCGACGGTGAGCAGCCAGCCGTCCGGATTCGCGGGAACACCCCGCTCCGGCCAGACCACCAGCGCCTGCTCGAATGCCGCCCCCACGGCGTCCTCGGCGAGCGCGAGGTCGCCGGAGTTCGACGCGAGCAGCGCAACCAACCGGGCGCGTGAGGCGCGTGCCGCATGCTCGGCCGCGGCCCACGCCCCGGACCGCGTCATCGGTTCGGCGTCCAGACACCCTCGACGGTGTGGGTCGCGCCCGGCCGGACCTCGACCGCACCCCAGTGGATCGGCGGCGCCTGCCGCGCCCACTCGATCGCCGCATCGAGGTCCGGCACGTCGATGACGACGGTTCCGCCCAGCTGCTCCTTCGTATCGGCGAACGGCCCGTCCTGCACGCGAAGTTCGCCGTCGACCATCCTGAGGGTGGTCGTCAGCTCGGACGGGGCGAGAACCTCCGCGCCGATCAGGACGCCGGCCTGCTCCAACGCGGCTGTGTAGGCGGCGAACGCCTCCCGGCCGGCAGCGATCGTCTCCTCACCGATCGACTCGCCGGTCTCCTCCGAGTAGTGCATCAGAATCGTGTATCGCACGGGAATCGCCTCTTCTCCGATCGCTCCGACTCGATCCTGCCGAGTCGTCCGTCCGCGCACTGCGGCTCGGTGAATTTCGACGGGCGCGGATGTGGCCCGCCACAGTGATGACGATCGAAGCTGCTGCGGATCGACAGGTATCGGCTCCGGCCACGCGACGAGGCGCGATCTTCCACCTACTGTGGTGGCCATGGACTCGCGGGATCTGCGCGTTTCGGACGCGGAACGGGAACACGTCGGTCAATTGCTGCAGCGGGCGGTCGGTCAGGGCATGCTCTCGCTCGGTGAGTTCACCGAACGGATGGACACCGTGCTGGCGGCCAAGACCCGTGCCGACGTCAACCAGGTTCTCATCGACCTGCCGGGCATCCAGCTGCGTCCCGAATACCTTCGGCAGATGCAGGCGCAGTACGCGCCGGCGCAACCCCCGATGACGGCGCCGCCGCCGGTCGCGGGTGCGCCGGTTGCGGGTGCGCCGGTGATCCGCGGCCGCATGTCGAACATCGCACGCAAGGGTCGCTGGGAGGTGCCGCCGACGCTGCAGATCGACACGCGGATGTCGACCGTGGTCCTCGACTTCACCGAAGCGGTGATGCAGACCCAGGTCGTGAACATCCAGGTGAACGACTACCTGGGTTCCATCACGCTCGTCGTCCCGCCGGAAGCGACCGCGGACGTCAACGGCATCGACCCGGTCGCGTCGAGCACGAACTCGAAGGTACGGTCCGGTCCGCCGTTCGGGCCGCTGCACCTCGTGGTCACCGGCCGGCTGCGTTTCAGCGCACTGACGGTCCGGCATCCTCTCGGCACCGCGCTGCGCCAGTTTCTGCGCTGATCGCGCGGTGCCAGTTCCTGCGCTGATCGTGCAGTTCTCGGGCCGAGCTACGTCCGGCGCTGGCGGGCGATCAGCTCGCTGACGCTGATTCCGCCCGCGTTGTCCTCGTCACCGTGCCGGCCCGTCGTCGGACCGGACCGCTCCGGATCCGGGTCGCGATACCGGCCGAGACGCGGATCCTGCTCCCGCGGCGCCGGAGCCTGATCCGGCGCCGGGCGCGCGGGACGCGGTTGATCGACGCCCGGCGCGGTACGCCGCAACTGGGACAGCCAGTTCTCGATGGCCTGAGGGTCGCGAGCCCGGCCCGCTTCCGGGCGCGGTGCCGGGGCCGGACGGGCGGGCGGCTGCGGCGGGACCTGCGGACGGACGAAGGGATGCGGCAACGGCGGCGGCACGGTCCCGCGCTGACGTCGCGGCAACGGCGGAATCGCGGTCGGGGACTGCGGGTCCTGTGCGGGGCCGGAACCCTGAGCGTCACGACGCGGCAGCGGCGGGGCGAACGTGGCCGTCACCGGCGGCAGCGCCGTGGCGGGCTGCGGCGACGCGGTCGTCGGCGGCAACGGGGGCACCGCGGTCGGCGACTGCGGATCCCCTGCGGGACGCGCATCCGGCGCGGCACGAGGCGGCAGCGGCGGCTGCCGGTCGGCCCCGGTCCGCTGGGGGAGCGGCTCTGCGACAGGCCGCTGCGGAAGCGGCTCGGCGGCAGCCCGCTGCGGCAGCGGTGCTGCCGGACGGGGCTGCGGAGGCATCGGGGGAGTGGGACGCATCGATCGTTCCACCGGTGCTTGCGCGCTGCGTTGCACGGGAGCGCTGTCGCGGCGGACCGGCTGCGACACCTGCGGCGGTGCCGCTGGTGCCTGCTGCGGCGGTGCGGCCTGCGGGTTGCGCACGAGGCCGGTGCTGTCGTTCCGAACCGGCGGGGCCTGCCGCGGTGCCGCTTGGTCGCGCTGCGGCGGTGCTGCCTGTCCGCGCTGCGGCGGTGCCGCCTGTCCGCGCTGTGGCGGCGCCGCCTGTCCGCGCTGCAGCGGTGCGGACTGCTGGTCGGGCTGCGGCTGGTTGGGCTGCGGCTGGTTGGACTGCTGCGGCCTGGCGAGTCCGTGCGCGGCCGGAGGTTGGCCGACGTTGCGCGGGTCCGGGCGACGCTCCGGAGCGGGCACGGGCACGCGTCCGGCACGAGACGGCGAGGGGCGGCGCGGCGCGGGCGGGAACTCCCGTGCGCGGCGCTGTTCGGCGGACGAGCGGGGCGCTGCGATCTTGGGCAGCGGCTGAGTCATGTCCGACGGGCCGATGCCGGGAACCATCGGCGGGAGGCGATGTGCCCCGGTCGCGGCGACGGTGGCCGGTCCGAACATGCCGACGGTGATGAGTTCGGGCACGTCCTCGGGCATCAGTTCGTCCGCGAGGATGGGTTCGGCGAGGCCGATCTTCTCCTGGATGCGCTTCATCCATGCCGGCGCCCACCAGCAGTCGTCACCGAGCAGTTTCATGGTGGCGGGGACGAGGAACATGCGGATGACGGTCGCGTCGAGGATCAGCGCGGCGATCATGCCGAACGCGATGTATTTCATCATCACCAGTTCGGAGAATCCGAACGCACCGGTGACGACGATGAGGATCAGCGCGGCGGCGGTGATGATGCGACCGGTGTGTGCGGTGCCGATGCGGATCGACTCGGTGGTGCTCGCGCCCTGGGAGCGGGCTTCGACCATCCGGGAGAGCAGGAACACCTCGTAGTCGGTGGACAGGCCGTAGATGATCGCGATGATCAGCACGAGCACGGGCGACATGATCGGGCCGGGCGTGAAGTTGAGCGGCCCGGAGCCGTGTCCGTCGATGAAGATCCAGGTGAGGATGCCGAGGGTGGCGCCGAGGCCGAGCGCGCTCATGAGTGCGGCCTTGACCGGCAGCACCAGTGAACCGAACGCCAGGAACATCAGGATGGTGGTCAGCAGTACGACCACCGTCACCATCAGCGGCAGGGTGTCGAGCAGCGCCGCGATCGAGTCCTGCTCGATCGCCGGGGTTCCGCCGACGAGTACCTCGACACCGTCGGGCCACGACGCCGAATGCAGGTAGTCGATCGTGTCGGCGGACGCGTTGCGGTCGACCAGGCCGGCCTTGATGACGCGGACCCCGTCCTTGGCGGGGCCTTCGATGGCGAACTTCTCCACGAGGCCGGGGGCGGCACTCGCGGTCTTGATGATCTCGTTGAGGTCGCCGCCCTCGGCGCCGCGGATGACGATGCGCACGGGCTCGGCGCGCTGGCCGGGGAACAGTTCGTCGAACTGCTCCTGTGCGACGCGCGTGGGGTGGTCCGGCGGGAGATAGGTCTCGTTGATGCCGCCGAACTTGATGCCGGTCAGCGGCATGATGAGCAGCAGCAGCCCGACGACGGTGGGGATCGTGACCTTGAGCGGATTGCGCATCACCCAGCGGGTGAGGCGGCCGATGAGACTGTTCTCGATCTGCTCGTTCGACTGGATCTGGCCGAAACGCTTGAGACCGAACTTGTCGATGCGCTTGCCGAGGATGCTCAGGATCGCCGGGAGCAGGGTGATCGACGTGAACGCTGCCAGGGACACCGCGGCGATCGCGCCGTAGGCGACGGACTTGAGGAATGCCTGCGGGAACAGCAGCAGACCGCCGAGACTGCTGACGACCATGGTCGCGGAGAACACGACGGTGCGGCCTGCCGTGACGACCGTGCGCCGGACGGCTGCGGCCGGTTCGTATCCTTCGGCGAGTTCCTCCCGGAACCGGGACACCATGAACAGGCCGTAGTCGATCGCAAGCCCCAGGCCGATGAGTGACACGACCGGGGAGACGAACGAGTTGACCTCGGCGAAGTTGGTGATGAACCGCACCACACCGTTCGCGGCGACGATCGTGAGGCCGCCGGTGATCAGCGGCAACGAGGCGGCGACGACTCCACCGAAGACGAAGAACAACAGGATGCCGACGGCGGGGATCGCGAGGATCTCCATGCGGTGGATGTCGTTGGCCATCGTGTCGTTGAGGGCACCGGCGATCGGCTGCAGACCGGCGAGTTGCACGTCGACGCCGTCGATCGCGAACTCGTCCTTGATGACACGGAAGTTGTTGGTCAGCGCGGTGTCGTCGTCACCGGCGATCGCGATCGACGCGACCGCGTGCTGTCGTGACTCGTCGGCGAGTGCGGGAAGCGCGGGTGCCCCGTTCGTGGGCCAGTAGGCGCCGTTGATCTTGAGGATCTCGTCGGGATGGTTCGCGACCAGGGTGTTGAGGCTGTCCTTGACCTTCGCTGCCATGGCGGGATCGTCGACCGTCTTGCCCTTGGGTGCCGTGTACAGCACCAGGACGTCGCCGGCGGTGTCGCGACCGAAGGTGCCGTCCGCGAGCCGTGCGGCCTGCGACGACTCCGAGCCGGGATCATCCCAGCCGCTCTGGCTGAGATGATCGTTCAGGCTCAGCCCGTATCCGGCCAGCCCCAGCAAGGCGGCGACCATCACCGCGATCACCGTGAAACGGGCGCGGAAGACGAGCTCTCCCCATCGGTCGAACACGTGAAGTCTCCTATTCGGCGACGCTCTTGCGTCCGACGAGCAAGGCGGAAAGCGGTCGGAACGGCTGCAGCCAGGCACCCTCGTCGGGGAGCATGTCCAGGCTGACCCGCGGCAGCGGCTCACGGAACACACCGGGGATGTCCTCGAGATCGACGAAATCGAGGATCTCGGAAGTCACCGCCCAGCTGGCATGTTCGCGGAATCCGAGTACCTGTACCGCGATGCCGGCGTTCGCGAGTTCCTCGAGAGGTTCCCGGAAGGCCTGGCCGTCCGCGGAAGCCACCATCACACCGGCGAGGCCCTCGCTGCGCCGCAGCTCGATGTGGTGCAGCATATCGGAGTCGACGTCGCTGTCCTCGTCGATCTTGGGCTTGGCGAACACGGCGAAGCCGACGTTGCGCAGCGCCTCGACCCACGGCCGCACGACGTCGGCGCTGCCCGGCGCGATGTTCGTGAACACCGTCGCCTCGGGTTCGAGGGTCGTGGAGGAGGACCGGGAGAGTTCGGCGGTGCGGGCGAGCAGCCAGCGGCCGAGGGCGTCGAACCGAGGGCGGTAGGCCGCGGTGGGCCGGCCGCCGAGAATCGCCCCGAGCCCCATGTCGAGGTTCGGCGCATCCCACACGAGCAGCACACGCCGGTGTGGGTTGCCGCCCGCACCCGTCACCGAATCGGACGTCGCGGACATATCTTCGTCGAGGCTCATGCTCCGATCTTCCCCCAGATCAGCTCGGTGATGGCGCTGCCCACCTGGTGAGCCTTGTCCTCGAACTTGGTGACGGGCCGTTCGTGGCTGATCGGCGAGTCCCAGTCGAGGGAGGTGAGAAGGGGCTCGGAGTTTCCGGCCTCTTCGATGGCCACGGCGTATTCGGCGTGGTCGGTGGCCACGTGCAGCACCCCGCCGGGCTTCAGGCGGCTCGCGATCAGCGCGAACGTCGGGGCCTGCAGCAGACGGCGCTTGTGGTGTCGGGCCTTGGGCCACGGGTCCGGGAAGAACACCCGCACGCCGGTGAGCGATTCCGGTGCCACCATGTGCTCGAGCACCTCGACGGCGTCGCCGCGCAGGATGCGGAGGTTGTGCACCGGCCGGTCGGTGTCGTAGGTGCGTTCGATGCGCTGCAGCGTCTGGGCGATGCCCGGCTTGTAGACCTCGATCGCGATCAGGTTGACGTGGGGCTCGTCCTGGGCCATCGCGACCGCGGCGGTCCCGGTTCCGGAGCCGATCTCCAGGACGGTGGGTGCGCTGCGGCCGAACCAGCCGTCGATGTCGAGCAGTTCGTCGCCGACGTCACGGCCGAGCTCGGGCCACCGACGGTCCCAGCATTCCTGCTGCGGATCGGTCAGCGAACCCCGGCGGGACCGGAAACTCGTCACCCGCGGGTAGAGGCGGTTTCCTCGCGTCGGGCGCTGTTCCGGCGTCTCGGTCGTGTGCTGATCGGCTTCGTTCACGGCACCCATTGTCGCGTATCTCGGGAGTGCGTGACAGGAGGGACTGGTGTGACCACAGGGTTTTCTCAGGACCGCTGCCGCGCACCGCCTCCTCTGCGACAATCCGTCCACTGTTGCCGGAGGCATTCGGGGGGATGTTTCTGATGGGGAATTCGGACGACGCGTGGCGCGAGCTCGCCCACCGCGTCGAACGGCTCGACGCGGAGGCGGGACGTGCCCTGCATGCTGCTCTGCGCACGCGTGATCGTCCGCCGACCGTGCAGATCGTCGAGCGCGCCGGCAGCGGCGCCGAGACACTCGCCGTCCCCGAGGCGCCGGAGGAATACACGGTCGAACACCTCGAGACGGACGTGCCCGGCCGAGCCGATCCGATCGTCGACGGCGACGTCGTGATTCTCGTGACAGCCGTCCGCCGCCCGCCGCACGCGATCCACCCGGCGGACCGAGCGCTGATCGACCGGGTCGAGGCCGGGCGCGTGATCGTGGTCCTCACCGGCACCGACCCTGCCGACGACGCGGCGATCGGAGCGGTCGCCGAACGGTTGCGCACGCCGGTGCTCCTGTTCTCCGACACCGACGCCCTCGCAAGTGCGATCGCGGCGCGGCTGCACCGGGCACGTCGTCGCCGCGACGACGTCCTGGCCACGACGGTCGCGGGGCTCGCCGCGACTCCGCCGGCCCGGGACGCGATCGAGGACGCACTCGACACGCTCGCCCCGGGGCGAGCGCCGTGACGGAGCCGGCCGTCGACGACGTGCTGCGCCGCTGGAATCCCGAGGGCTGGGCGCGCCTGCACGGCGATCCGCCCGCGCCGCGGGTCCGGGTCGCGGCGGTTCCCGGCTCGGGGGAGGACGAGCTCGTCGCGGAACTCGGCGAGCTCCGTGGGGCCTCCGGGGGAGAGGACGTCCAGTTCGTGCGCGAGGGATCCGCCCCGGTCGTGCTCATGGTGCTCGAGGCGTCCGCGTTCGTCGGCCGCACCGAACTGGACGTGCTCGAGGCCGCCGCCCAGGGGGCCAAGCGTGTGGTGTGCGCACTGACCGGTATCGACCGCTGCCCGGGGTGGCGGCGTGTTCTCGACGCCGATGTCGCGCTGCTCCGGCGGCACGCCGGCCGGTTCGACGGGACGATCGTGCCGGTCGCCACGACCGCCGCGGCTCGCGCCCGGGAGCTGGGAGGCGACGCCGGGCACGTGCTGCGGCTCGAATCGGGCATCGTCGACCTGCTCGAGATGCTGCGGGCCGCCGTGGCCGCGCCCACCACGACCGTCGCTCGGTCTGCGGAGATCGCCCGGACCCGCACGATGATCACCGAGACCATCGACGACCTGCGCGCGGACGACGGCGCAGCGCTACGCGCCGAGCGCACCCGGCTCGTGCAGCAGGCGGCGGCTCCCGCGGATCCGGGCGGTCGCGGCCGCAGTGCCCTGCAGCGGGCCCGGCTCGAACTGCTGCAGGAGGTCGCCGCGAGCGTGCGGTCCACCGCCGCCGCGGTGCGCGAGGCCGTGGACGCCGACCCGATGCGCGCCCCGGAACTGCTCGACGCGGCGGTGGGAACACTGAATGCCCGGGTGTCGGCCGTCGTCGTCGCCCGGCTGGGGGAGAGCGACGCCGTGCCGGGCGCATCGGACACCGTGCCGCGGAGGACCGCCGCGCCGATGTCGCCGACCACCGGGACGATCGAGGACCGGCTTACCGTGGTGCTCGGCGCCTCCGCCGGGGCCGGGCTGGGCCGGTTGGCGGCCCTGCCGTTCGACGCCCTGCCTGCCGGGCACCTGGCGGCGGTGCCCGTCACCGTCGCCGGGGGCGTGGGTGCGGCGTGGTGGCTCGTCCGGGCCCGCCGACGACTCGCCGCCCGGGACCGCGCGCGCCGGTGGGTGACCGACGAGCTCACCGAGATCCGCGCCGATCTGGACGCCTGGGTGCTCACCAGGATCGTCGACGCCGAGGCCCGGGCCGCCGCGACCGCCGCGGCGGAACACGCCGCCCGGGTG
>NZ_JADZGH010000180.1:9336-16502 GCF_015865005.1 Rhodococcus sp. CX | reverse complement strand
CTGCGCCGGCATCTCGGGGAACGCAATGCCCGCATCGAGGCGTGCCGGCGGGATCTGGCGGTGCTGGACCGTCCGACGCCGGCCCGTCCGGGGGAACCGCGGGTGACGTCGGCGCGTCCAATCCTGTGAGAACCCGGAAACACACGGGTGCGGAGAACCCCGAAACATGTAGATGCGACCGTTCGAGGAGGCACACAGGTGGAGACCTACCCGATTCCCGATTCGCTGCCCGAGCCCGAGGGTTTCGCCTCGGGCGCGTCGTTCGACCCGGTTTCCGCCGCCGCGCTGGCCGACGCCGCCGACCCGTCCGTGGACCTCGACGGCGACGGCACATTCGACACGGTCACGTGGTCGTCGCCGTCTGCGCTGGTCGTCGCCACGGACCTCGACGCCGACGGCAGCACCGACCGGCTCACCGCGATCGCCGACGACGGCGAGTTCGGGGTGTGGGAGTTCCATCGCGAGCCCGACGGCACACCGCGCTGGCTGCGTGTGGACGCCGGAAGGCTGGGCGTCGAGTGAGATGAATCGCTCGGCCGGACTACGACGGTTTCGGTAGGATGCGCCCTCTGAATCGTTTCTGTGACATTTCCGACCGGACCCGATTCCCCCCGATCGGAAGTCCGGCGTTAACCTCTATGAATAGGACTTCCGGCGCTCGTTTCCTCCGTTCGGCCACGGTGGTAAGCGGGTGGTACCCCTGCCGAGAGGGGAATCTCGGGTCCGCCACTGGTTTCTGCGTACATTTGTGCAGGTCGGAGGCTGGATCCGGTTCCGGGCACACCCCAGGAGAGTTTGATGACCTCAGCGACCATTCCCGGTCTCAACGGAACCGACGACAAGCCCCCGACCCAGCACGCCGAGTTGCTTGCCTGGGTCCAGGAGATTGCCGAGCTCACCGAGCCGGATCGCGTTGTCTGGGCCGACGGTTCCGACGAGGAATGGGATCGGCTGACCACCCAGCTGGTGGAGGCCGGGACGTTCACGCGCCTGAACGACGAGAAGAAGCCGAACTCGTTCCTCGCCAGCTCCGATCCGTCGGACGTCGCGCGCGTCGAGTCCCGCACCTTCATCTGCTCGAAGAACGAGATCGACGCCGGTCCGACGAACAACTGGGTCGACCCGGACGAGATGCGCGCCACCATGACCGAGCTGTACCGCGGCAGCATGCGCGGTCGCACGCTCTACGTCGTGCCGTTCTGCATGGGTCCCCTCGGCGCCGAGGACCCGAAGCTCGGTGTGGAGCTCACCGACTCCGAGTACGTGGTCGTGTCGATGCGCATCATGACCCGCATGGGTACCGCCGCCCTCGAGAAGCTGGGCACGGACCGCCCGTTCGTGAAGGCTCTGCACTCGGTCGGCGCGCCGCTCGAACCCGGCCAGAAGGATGTGCCGTGGCCGTGCAGCGACACCAAGTACATCACCCACTTCCCCGAGGACCGCGAGATCTGGAGCTTCGGTTCCGGCTACGGCGGCAACGCTCTGCTCGGCAAGAAGTGCTACTCGCTGCGTATCGCGTCGGCGATGGCCCACGACGAGGGCTGGCTCGCCGAGCACATGCTGATCCTCAAGCTGATCTCGCCCGAGGACAAGGCCTACTACATCGCGGCGGCGTTCCCGTCCGCGTGTGGCAAGACCAACCTCGCGATGATCCAGCCGACCATCCCGGGCTGGCGTGCCGAGACCCTCGGCGACGACATCGCGTGGATGCGTTTCGGTGAGGACGGCCGCCTGTACGCCGTGAACCCCGAGTTCGGCTTCTTCGGCGTCGCACCGGGCACCAGCGCGGATTCGAACCCGAACGCGATGGCGACCATCGAGGCCGGCAACACCATCTACACCAACGTCGCGAAGACCGACGACGGCGACATCTGGTGGGAGGGCATCGGCGGCGAGAAGCCGGCGCACCTGACCGACTGGCTGGGCAACGACTGGACCCCCGAGTCCGGCACCAACGCCGCGCACCCGAACTCGCGGTACTGCACCCCGATGTCGCAGTGCCCGATCCTCGCGCCCGAGTGGGACGACCCGCAGGGTGTGCCGATCTCCGCGATCCTGTTCGGTGGCCGCCGCAAGACGACGGTTCCGCTGGTCAGCGAGTCCTTCGACTGGCAGCACGGCACCTTCCTCGGTGCGACGCTGTCGTCCGAGCAGACCGCCGCGGCCGAGGGCAAGGTCGGCAACGTCCGTCGCGACCCGATGGCGATGCTGCCGTTCCTCGGCTACAACGCCGGCGACTACCTCGCCCACTGGATCACGCTCGGCAAGAACGCCGACTCGGCGAAGCTGCCGAAGATCTTCTACGTGAACTGGTTCCGTCGCGGCGAGGACGGCCGCTTCCTGTGGCCGGGCTTCGGCGAGAACTCGCGCGTGCTGAAGTGGATCGTCGACCGCATCGAGCACAAGGCCGACGCGCAGACCACCCCGATCGGGTACGTCCCGACCGCCGCCGACCTCACGCTCGACGGCCTGGACGTCGATCCCGCCGACGTCGACGAGGCCCTGAAGGTCGACGTCGACGAGTGGAAGGCCGAGATCGAGGGCATCGCCGAGTGGTTCGAGTTCCTCGGCGAGAAGGTGCCCTCGGGCATCCGCGACGAGTTCGAGGCACTCAAGCAGCGCCTCGGCTGACATCGCACGTCTACGGAAGGCCGCCCCGATTCGCCGGGGTGGCCTTCCGCGTTTCCGGCACCTACCTGCGGCAGCGGGAATCACGGCGCTCTGACCTGCGTAGACTTTTGCTCACGGTGATTCGAACTCCCCAGGTGAAGCGGACCCGGGACCGGATGGTGCAATAGGTGCATCGCACACGACAGCCGGTCGCTCGACGGCCGGGAGGAGGACCAGCTATGAGCGGGATCTACAACAATGTCACCGAGTTGGTGGGGCGCACCCCCATCGTCAAGCTCAACCGGCTGACCGACGGTCTCGGCGCGACCGTCGCGGCCAAACTCGAGTTCTACAACCCGGCCAACAGCGTCAAGGACCGGATCGGTGTCGCGATCATCGACGCCGCCGAGAAGTCCGGTGAGCTGAAGCCCGGCGGCACGATCGTCGAGGGCACCAGCGGCAACACCGGCATCGCCCTCGCGATGGTCGGCGCCGCTCGCGGCTACAAGGTCATCCTGACGATGCCGGAGACGATGTCGACCGAGCGTCGCGTCATGCTCCGCGCCTACGGCGCCGAGATCGTCCTCACCCCGGGCGCCGAGGGCATGAAGGGTGCGGTCACGAAGGCCGAGGAGATCGTGGCGAACACCGAGAACGCGATCCTCGCGCGCCAGTTCGGCAACCCGGCCAACCCCGAGATCCACGAGCGCACCACCGGTGAAGAGGTCTGGGAGGACACCGCCGGCGAGATCGACATCTTCGTCGCGGGTATCGGCACCGGCGGCACCCTCACCGGTGTCGGCCGCAACCTCAAGTCCCGCAAGCCCGGCGTGAAGATCATCGGTGTCGAGCCCGCGGACTCCCCGATCCTCACCGGCGGCGAGCCCGGCCCCCACAAGATCCAGGGCATCGGCGCGAACTTCGTGCCCGAGGTCCTCGACCGCGAGATCTACGACGAGATCATCGACGTCAAGTTCGACGACGCCATCGACGTCGCGCGTCGTCTCGGCACCGACGAGGGCATCCTCGGCGGCATCTCCGCCGGTGCGAACGTGTGGGCGGCACTCGAGGTCGCGAAGCGTCCTGAGAACGCCGGCAAGCTGATCGTCGTGGTCGTTCCCGACTTCGGCGAGCGCTACATCTCGACCCCGCTGTTCGAGCACATCCGGGACTGAGTGCACGGTGAACCTGCTGCGAACCCTCCGGGAGGATCTCGGCGCTGCGCGTGGGCACGACCCGGCCGCGCGCAGTGACGTCGAGAACGCGATCGTCTACTCGGGACTGCACGCGATCTGGTCGCATCGGCTCGCGCACCGGATGTGGGGCAAACCCGCGCTGCGCGGTCCGGCCCGGATCCTCGCGCAGTTCACCCGATTCCTCACCGGCATCGAGATCCACCCCGGTGCCACCATCGGCCGCCGGTTCTTCATCGACCACGGCATGGGTGTCGTGATCGGCGAGACCGCCGAGATCGGTGACGACGTGATGCTCTATCACGGCGTCACCCTCGGCGGTCGGTCGATGGCGAAGGAGAAGCGCCACCCCACGATCGGCCATCGCGTCACGATCGGTGCCGGCGCGAAGGTGCTCGGCCCGATCACCATCGGCGACGACAGCGCGGTCGGGGCGAACGCCGTTGTCACCCGGGATGTTCCACCGGACTCGATCGCGACGGGCATCCCCGCGACGATCCGGTCCCGGACGCAGAAGCAACACGAACCGCTGGTCGATCCGACGAGCTACATCGATCCCGCGATGTACATCTGAGCCGCGTTCGGCCGCTCCCTTCCTCGGGTGATGGGAATCGGTATCCGGTCCGACCGGGTGTCGATTCCCATCACCCGATTTTGCGACTCATTCCAGAAAAGTGCGTCATAGTGGTGACGTGCCCTCTACGCCGGAGTACGTAGAGCAACTACGTACCGCAGCGCTACGCGTGACCCGACCCCGGGTCGCGGTGCTCGACGCGGTGCACGAGAACCCGCACGCCGATACCGACACGATCTTCGTGAAGGTGCGCACCGTGCTGCCCGACGTGTCCCGTCAGGCCGTCTACGACGTGCTGCACGCGCTGACCGAGGCCGGTCTGATCCGGCGGATCCAGCCTGCCGGTTCGGTCGCCCGTTACGAATCGCGGGTCGGCGACAACCACCACCATCTCGTGTGCCGCTCGTGTGGCGCCATCACCGACGTCGACTGCGCCGTCGGCGCCGCCCCGTGCCTGACGGCTTCGAACTCCAACGGCTATCTCGTCGACGAGGCCGAGGTCGTCTACTGGGGACTGTGCCCCGACTGTTCACCTCCACCGACTTCACGGCCGCGACCGTGAGCAAGGTCCGCGTTACCCACACCTGGAAGGAAGGGCCCAAGTGTCCGAAAGCGAAAATCCGGTCATCGAATCGCCGACGCCCAAGGCGCACCGTCCGCTCACCAACCGGGACTGGTGGCCGGATCAGATAGATCTCAGTGTCCTGCAACATAATTCGGAGCGCACCTCGCCTCTGGGTGTCGACTTCGACTACCCGACCGAATTCGCGAAACTCGACCTCGACGCTCTGAAGCGCGACCTTGTCGAGGTGATGACCACCTCCCAGGACTGGTGGCCCGCGGACTTCGGTCACTACGGTCCGCTGTTCATCCGCATGAGCTGGCATGCGGCGGGCACCTACCGCATCGCCGACGGCCGTGGCGGTGGCGGTCAGGGCGCGCAGCGGTTCGCGCCGCTCAACAGCTGGCCGGACAACGCGAGCCTCGACAAGGCCCGCCGGCTCCTGTGGCCGATCAAGAAGAAGTACGGAAACAGCATCTCGTGGGCCGACCTGATCATCTACGCGGGCAACGTCGCCTACGAGTCGATGGGCTTCCCCACGTTCGGTTTCGCGTTCGGCCGCGAGGACATCTTCGAACCCGAGGAGGTCTTCTGGGGGCCGGAGGACACCTGGCTCGGGGACGCCCGCTACGCCGGCGAGCGCGAACTGCAAGGCCCGCTGGGTGCCGTGCAGATGGGCCTGATCTACGTGAATCCGGAAGGCCCCAACGGCAATCCGGATCCGATCGAGGCGGCCCGCGACATCCGTGAGACGTTCGGCCGGATGGCGATGAACGACGTCGAGACCGCGGCGCTCATCGTCGGCGGTCACACCGTCGGAAAGACCCACGGTGCCGCTCCGGCCGATCACGTCGGACCGGAACCCGAGGCCGCACCGCTCGAGCAGCAGGGTCTGGGTTGGAAGAACACCCACGGCACCGGGGTCGGCGGCGACGCGATCACCAGTGGTCTCGAAGGCATCTGGACCCCCACACCGACGAAGTGGGACAACAGCTTCCTCGAGACGCTGTACGGCTTCGAGTGGGAGAAGACCAAGAGCCCGGCCGGGGCCTGGCAGTGGGTGCCGAAGGACGGTACCGGCGCCGACCTCGTCCCGGACGCCCACGATCCGTCGAAGCGGCACGCCCCGACGATGCTCACCACCGACCTGTCGCTGCGCTTCGATCCGATCTACGGGCCGATCACCCGCCGGTGGCTCGACCATCCGGAGGAACTCAACGAGGAGTTCGCCAAGGCCTGGTACAAGCTGCTGCACCGTGACATGGGACCGGTCTCGCGGTATCTCGGTCCGTGGGTTCCGGAACCGCAGCTGTGGCAGGACCCGGTCCCGCCCGTCGACCACGAACTGGTCGGTGCGGACGACGTCGCCGCGCTCGAGCAGAAGGTCCTCGAGTCGGGACTGACGATTCCGCAGCTGGTCGCGACCGCGTGGGCGTCGGCGTCGAGCTTCCGCGGCACCGACAAGCGTGGCGGTGCGAACGGGGCACGCATCCGGCTCGCCCCGCAGAAGGACTGGGAGGTCAACGAACCCGCGCAGCTCGCCGAGGTGCTCGCGAAGCTCGAATCGATCCGTCAGGACTTCGAGAGCGGCGGCAAGAAGATCTCGCTCGCCGACCTCATCGTGCTCGCGGGTGGTGCGGCGATCAAGAAGGCCGCGAAGAACGCGGGTCTCGACCTCGAGGTGCCGTTCACTCCGGGCCGGACGGACGCGACGCAGGAGACGACGGACGTCGACTCGTTCGCGGTCCTCGAGCCGCCCGCCGACGGGTTCCGCAACTACCTGCCCGCCGGGGAGAAGCGCCAGCCGGAGAAGCTGTTCGTCGAGCGTGCCAATCTGCTGTCGCTGACCGCATCGGAGCTGACGGTGCTCGTCGGCGGGCTGCGGGCGCTGAACGCCAATCACGGCGGCACCGCCCACGGCGTGCTCACCGACCGGCCGGAGGCGTTGACCAACGACTTCTTCGTCAACCTGCTCGACATGGGCACGGAATGGAAGACGTCCGAGTCGACGGAGAACGTCTACGAGGGCCGCGACCGCGCGTCGGGTGAGCTGAAGTGGACGGCCACCGCCGTCGATCTGGTCTTCGGCGCCAACTCGGTGCTGCGGGGCCTGGCGGAGGTCTACGGCGCCGACGACGCGCAGACCAAGTTCGCCGAGGACTTCGTCGCCGCGTGGACGAAGGTGATGAACCTCGACCGGTTTGAGATCAAGAAGAAGTAGACCGGC